>DAOPUP010000008.1:0-17421 GCA_035350655.1 Acidovorax sp.
TCTTCAGCATTTCGGGTTCCGACTTCGTTGAGATGTTTGTCGGCGTGGGCGCGGCCCGTGTGCGCGACATGTTCGAGAACGCCAAGAAGAATGCCCCTTGCATCATCTTCATCGATGAAATCGACGCCGTGGGCCGCCAGCGTGGCGCCGGCCTGGGGGGCGGCAATGACGAACGCGAACAGACCCTGAACCAGATGCTGGTCGAGATGGATGGTTTCGAGACCAATCTGGGCGTGATCGTGGTGGCTGCCACCAACCGCCCCGATATTCTGGATGCCGCCTTGCTGCGTCCGGGCCGCTTCGACCGTCAGGTGTATGTCACGCTGCCCGACATCCGTGGCCGCGAGCAGATCCTGAACGTGCACATGCGCAAAATTCCGATTGGTCAGGATGTAGCCCCCGGCATCATTGCGCGTGGCACGCCCGGCATGAGTGGCGCCGATCTGGCCAACCTGTGCAATGAAGCGGCCTTGATGGCTGCGCGCCGCAACGCCCGCACCGTGGAAATGCAGGACTTCGAGAAGGCCAAGGACAAGATCCTCATGGGCCCCGAGCGCAAGAGCATGGTCATGCCCGAGGAGGAACGCCGCAACACGGCCTACCATGAGTCCGGCCACGCCCTCATCGGCAAGCTGCTGCCCAAATGCGACCCGGTGCACAAGGTCACAATCATCCCCCGCGGCCGTGCCCTGGGCGTGACGATGAGCCTGCCGGCCCAGGACCGTTACAGCTATGACCGCGAGTACATGCTCAACCAGATCAGCATGCTGTTCGGTGGCCGCATTGCCGAAGAAGTGTTCATGAACCAGATGACCACCGGCGCCAGTAACGACTTCGAGCGGGCCACCCACATCGCGCGCGACATGGTCACGCGTTACGGCATGACCGATGCCCTGGGCCCCATGGTCTACGCCGAGAACGAAGGCGAAGTGTTCCTGGGCCGCTCGGTGACCAAGACCACCACCATGAGCGAGCAGACCATGGAAAAGGTGGACATGGAGGTGCGTCGCATCATCGACGAGCAGTACCACCTGGCCCGTCGTCTGATCGAAGAGAACAGCGACAAGATGCACGCCATGGCCAAGGCCCTGCTGGAGTGGGAAACTATCGATACCGAACAGCTCGATGACATCATGGCCGGCAAGGCACCCCGTCCGCCCAAGGACTGGACGCCGCGCACGCCTCCATCTTCGGGTGATGGCCCGAGCGGTGGATCGCCTGCCGTTGCCACAGAGCCAGCCCCGACCGTCGCCTGACGCCGGATCGAGTTCACCATCAAAACGGGGCTGCCAGCCCCGTTTTTGTTTTCTTCCTTTTTCCCCTGGAGGCCCATGTTCTGGCAAACCACCCGATTCACCCTGGATCTGACGCGCCCGCACATCATGGGCATCGTCAACGTGACGCCAGACTCCTTCTCCGATGGGGGGCGCCACGGCTCGACCGCACAGGCGCTGCGCCATTGCGAGCAGCTGCTGAAGGACGGTGCCGACATCCTCGACATTGGTGGTGAATCCACCCGCCCCGGCAGCCCGGCCGTGGGCCTGGACGAGGAACTGGCGCGCGTGCTGCCCCTGGTGCGCGCCGCGGTGGGCCTGGGCGTGCCGATTTCGGTCGACACCTACAAGCCCGAGGTCATGCAGGCGGTGCTCGACCTGGGCGCTGACATCGTCAACGACATCTGGGCATTGCGCCAACCCGGCGCTGCGCAGGCGGTGGCAAGGCACCCGCGCTGCGGTGTGTGCCTGATGCACATGCACGGCGATCCGCAGACCATGCAGTTGGCGCCTATGGTGGGCGATGTGTTGCCGCAGGTGCTCTCTTTTTTAGAGCGTGCAGCGAACGATCTGCAAGGGCAGGGGGTCGAAAAGGCCCGCATTGTGCTGGACCCTGGCATTGGTTTTGGCAAAACCGTGGCGCAGAACTTTGCTCTGCTGGCGCGCCAGCGCGAGCTGCTGGAATTGGGCTATCCCTTGCTCGCCGGTTGGTCGCGCAAGTCCTCGTTGGGCGCCGTCACGGGGCTGGACGTGGAGCAGCGGTTGCAGCCCAGCGTGGCTGCCGCGCTGCTTGCCGTGGAGCGTGGTGCACGCATTGTGCGCGTGCATGACGTGCGTGAAACGGTGCAGGCCCTCGCGGTATGGCGTGCCATGGAATCGGGTCAGGTGGGGGCGGAATAGCCGTCTGGCGCTTCACGGAGCGATCTCTTGCCCATGGGCTGCGCATCCCGCAAGGGGGTAGTGCAGGTCCCCGGCCTGCTTCTTGGGATGGCGGATGCAGCCCAGGGCATTGAAGCGTGTTGACCTTCTGACAGTCAGGGGAAGGCTGTTTCTGAGAAGGTGGCCCATCTCGCTGCCGCGGGCTGCGCAGCGCGGCTGGCGGCGGCGCTGTGCGCTAGACTCAAAGCCGAAAAAAACAGCAGCGTAAAGCCAGTTTCCATGACTCAAAAATACTTTGGCACCGACGGCATTCGCGGCACCGTCGGTCAGGCGCCCATCACCCCTGACTTTGTGCTGCGTCTGGCGCATGCTGTCGGGCGCGTTTTGAAACAGACCGAAGAGCGCCCCACGGTGCTGATCGGCAAGGACACGCGCATTTCGGGCTACATGCTTGAGAGCGCGCTGGAGTCGGGCTTCAATTCGGCGGGCGTGGATGTGGTGCTGCTGGGCCCACTGCCCACACCGGGCGTGGCGTACCTGACGAGGGCGCAGCGTGCCAGCCTGGGGGTGGTCATCAGCGCCAGCCATAACGCATATCCGGACAACGGCATCAAATTCTTCAGCGCGCAGGGCACCAAGCTGCCCGATGCCTGGGAGTTGGCCGTGGAAGCGGCGCTCGATGAGCCTCCTAAGTGGGCTGATTCGGCCACGCTGGGCAAGGCCCGCCGACTTGACGATGCCGCAGGCCGCTACATCGAATTCTGCAAAAGCACGTTTCCGTCGGACCTGACCCTCAAGGGCATCAAAATCGTGGTGGACGCAGCCCATGGTGCAGCCTACCAGGTGGCGCCCAAGGTGTTCCACGAACTCGGGGCCGAAGTGCTGGCCATTGGGTGCGCCCCCGATGGCCTGAATATCAACCACGAGGTGGGGGCCACCCACCCCGACGCATTGGTGCGGGCGGTGCGTGCCAACCGTGCCGACTATGGCATCGCACTCGACGGCGACGCCGACCGCCTGCAGATGGTGGACGCGACGGGGCGTCTCTACAACGGGGATGAGTTGCTGTACCTCATGGCTGTCGACCGCATGGGACGCGATGAGCATGTGCCCGGCGTGGTGGGCACCTTGATGACCAACATGGCGGTCGAGGTTGCCCTGCATGCACGCGGTGTCAAGCTGGTACGGGCACGCGTGGGCGACCGCCATGTGCTGGCCGAACTGGCGCGCCACGGCTGGGTGCTGGGTGGCGAGGGCTCAGGGCATCTGTTGGCGCTGGACCGCCACACCACGGGCGATGGTCTCATCAGTGCCTTGCAGGTGCTGCAGGCCTGCGTGCGCAGTGGGCAGATCCTGGCCCAGCTGCTGGCCGACGTCGTGCTTTATCCACAGGTGCTACTGAATGTCCGCCTGGCGCCGGGGCAGGACTGGAAGTCCAATAAATTGCTGGCACAAACCACCCAGGCTGTGGAGCAAGAGCTCGGCTCCGCCGGGCGCGTGCTGATCCGCGCCAGCGGTACCGAGCCCTTGCTGCGGGTGATGGTGGAGGCGCGTGATGCGCAGATGGCCAGTGCCTGCGCGCAGCGGCTGGCCGATGCAGCGCGCGCGGGCTGAGTTTTTTTGACCAGGAAGCCGGGGCGATGCCGCGGCGTTTTCTGGATGGCTCGGTTTGCTGGTGTGCAGGCCGTTGAGAGGCCGTTTTTGCCCTTCATCGCCTGGTGGTGCGGCAGTCTGGGAGGTATGCAGGGCGCTTGCTTTCCAGCGCCGCACTGGCATACGACAAGAGGCCTTTGGTGGTGGATGCCGTGTTGCCGGTGCATAGCACCTGGAGCCGCCCTTGTTCTGCGGGCCTATGCGTCATGAAATCGCCATGACAACGACATGGCTTTGTCACGGGAGGCTTTCACACTTGCTCCACAAGGAAGCGAGGCCTGTGAAGAGGCAGCGGTTTCCGGAAAAAAACTACTTTTCTGCCTCTAGGAGCCGTCCCATGAACGAGTCGCCCCACCTCCCGCTGCCGCTGACAGCCGCTTCACTGCCCGCCGCAGCGCAGGCTCGTTCCGCCGACCAGGGCAATGTGGCCCCGTTGGCTCAGGTGCAGGGAAATATTCAGGTGGGTTGGGCGCGGCACCTTGATGAGGTGCGCCAGGCGCAGCGACTGCGCTTCGATGTTTTTGCGGCCGAAATGGGCGCGCGGCTGGCCACGACCGTGCCGGGCCACGATATCGATCTGTTTGATGACTACTGCGAGCATCTCTTGGTGCGCGATGTGCCAAGCCAGCAGGTCATCGGCACCTACCGGGTGCTCACCCCGGCGCAGGCGAAACGGGTGGGGGGTACCTACAGCGACAACGAGTTTGATCTGACGCGCCTGCGCAGCTTGCGCCCCCGCATGGTTGAGTTGGGTCGCAGTTGTGTGCATCCGGATCACCGCCATGGCGGTGTCATTCTGGCGCTGTGGGGTGCACTGGCGGATTTCATGGTGCGCAATCAACTCGACACCATGATCGGCTGCGCCAGCATTCCGATGCTGCACAACGGCGTGGTGAGTGGGGATGCCGCGGCCAGCATCTGGCAGCAATTGCGCCAGACCCATATGGCGCCCATTGATTTTCACGTGCGTCCCCGGTTGCCCTTGCCGGTGGATCAACTCGATGGCTCTTTGCGGATTGAACCGCCTGCCTTGATCAAGGGCTACCTGCGCCTGGGGGCCCGGGTCCTGGGTGCCCCGGCCTGGGATCCGGATTTCAATACCGCCGACCTTCCAATGCTGATGCGCATTGCCGATTTGCCTTCCCGCTACCGCAAGCATTTTCTGGGGGCTTGATGCGTGCGGCGTTCGACGCCCTGGGCGCCTGGGGTAATGCCCTGGGACCCGACGAGATCGCCGGCAACGCGGGCGAGCCACATGCGACGGAACCGCACCGGTTCCGGGCAGTGTTCATTTCCGATCTGCACCTCGGAACGCCGGGCTGCCAGGCAACGGCCCTGCTGGATTTTCTCAAGCACCACCCCAGCAAGACGCTTTACCTTGTGGGCGATATCGTGGATGGGTGGCAGCTACGGCGCAGGTGGTTCTGGCCACAGGCACACAACGATGTGGTGCAGAAACTGTTGCGCAGCGCCCGCAAGGGCTGCCGTGTGGTTTTCGTGCCCGGCAACCATGACGAGTTCGCCCGTGCATTCGTAGGGCATTCGTTTGGGGGCATCGAGGTGGTCTCAGATGCTGTGCATCGCACGGCCGATGGCCGGCAGTTGTGGGTCACCCATGGCGATCACTTTGATGGCGTTATCCAATGTGCCAAATGGTTGGCCTACCTGGGGGACAACCTGTACGAATTCACTCTCAAACTCAATCGGCACCTCAATACGTTCCGTGCACGCATGGGCTTGCCCTACTGGTCTTTGTCCGCTTATCTCAAGGGAAAAGTCAAAAAAGCGCTCAACTATGTGACGGATTTCGAGGTGGCCGTTGCTGCCGAGGCACGCCGGCGTGGGCACCATGGCGTGGTTTGCGGGCACATTCACCGAGCCGAAATGCGGGAGATCGACGGCATCCTGTATTGCAACGATGGTGACTGGGTCGAGAGCCATACGGCACTGGTAGAGCATCTGGATGGTCGATTGGAATTGTTGCAGTGGCCTGGCCGGCGCGAAGCCACCAATGCAGCCCCTGTTTCGGAAGTGACAGCATGAGGATTGCGTTGGTCACGGATGCCTGGCATCCGCAGGTGAATGGCGTGGTGACGACACTGCGGGAGCTGGTTCTGCAGCTGGAGGGGCAGGGGCATGAGGTCCATGTGATTCATCCGGGGCAGTTCCGAACCCGTCCCTGTCCGGGCTATCCGGGTATTGACTTGGCCGTGCGACCGGCAGGGCCCTTGGGGCGTGCCATGGATGCGATCCGACCGGATGCCATCCACCTTGCTACGGAGGGCCCTCTTGGATGGGCTGCACGTCGCTACTGTCTGCGCCACAAACTGGCCTTCACCACGGCATTCCATACGCGATTTCCTGAGATATTGCAGGCGGCCTTGCGTATCCCGCTGGCCTGGGGCTATGCGCTGTTCCGGCACTTTCATCGCCCATCTTCGGGGGTCATGGTGCCCACGCAAGGGGTTCTGCAAATGCTTGAGCGCCGTGGATTTCGCAATTTGCGCCAGTGGACCCATGGGGTGGATACCCAGGCGTTTCCTTTCCATGGGGAGGCATCACCTTGCCAACTGGCCGGGGTGCTGGCACACCCTGTGAGCCTGTATGTCGGGCGCATTTCCTATGAAAAGAACATTGAGTCCTTCTTGCAGCTGGAGATGCCTGGCACCAAGATTGTGTGTGGCGTAGGCCCGCTGGAGCAGCGGTTGAAGGAGCGTTATCCCCAGGTGCGCTGGATGGGGCTGCTGGATCGGGAGTCTCTTGCGGCGCTGTATGCTGCAGCGGATGTGTTCGTTTTCCCCAGCCGTTCAGAGACCTTTGGGTTGGTCATGCTGGAGGCCATGTCGTGCGGAACGCCGGTGGCGGCATTTCCGGTGGATGGCCCGCTGGAGGTTCTCGGGGCGTCGGAGCCGCAGGGGGCCCGGGGCGGCGTGTTGCACGCCGATCTGCTCGCCGCATGCCAGGCGGCCTTGGCTGTGCCCCGCCATGAAGCCCGTCGCCGTGCCCTTGATTTCTCGTGGACCAGGTCCTCCCAGCTTTTTGTTCAGAGTCTGGTGCCTGCCCGATCAGGCGATGCCGCACGCCTTGTGTCTGTCACATAAGGTGTTGTGTGGGGTGTCATATTGCTGTCATGTGAATGCTGAATACTGAGGTGGTTCTGTCTCACCTGTCATTGCGCGCCCATGTCTCCACTGTCCCCTGAAGCTGTCGTGGTCCCGCCGCGCACCCACCAGTCCGTCGTTGGGGCAGATGCCGGCGCGGCAGAGCCATCAGGTCGCCAGTCTGCCGTGCTGTCCGGGGCGCAGCGCCCAGAGCTTCTGGACAGGGACCACAGCATTCTGGCTTTCAATGAGCGCGTCTTTGACTGGGCGGTCCGTGCCGATGTGCCGCTGCTCGAGCGCTTGCGCTACCTCTGCATCGTGTCCTCCAATCTGGATGAGTTCTTTGAGGTGCGGGCTGCGCCACACATCACTGCAGCCAAAAGCGGAGAGACCAAAGGCCTTTACACCGAAGCATCGTTTGAAGCCCTGTCCGCCCAGGCGCACGACCTGGTCGCGCGTCAATACGCGCTGTACAACGAATCGCTGGTTCCGGCGTTTGCTGCGCAGGGCATTCGCATTGTTTCGCATGGTGAACGGTCGCCGCTGCAAAAGCGCTGGGTGCACGACTATTTCATGCGCGAAGTGCGGCCGCTGCTCATCCCCGTGGGGCTCGATCCAGCCCATCCATTTCCGCAGGTCGCCAACAAATCATTGAATTTCATCGTGCGGCTCAAGGGCCGCGATGCGTTTGGGCGCGAAAACGAGATCGCCATTGTCAAGGTCCCGCGCGCCTTGCCGCGGCTGATACGCATGCCGACCAAGGTCGCGCCCAAGGAGGCTTTGTTCGTCAGTCTCTCGAGCATCGTGCGGGCGCATCTGCATGATCTCTTTCCTGGGCGGGAGGTCACCGAGTTTTCGCAGTTTCGCGTGACCCGCCATTCCGATCTGGCGCTCGACGAAGAAGATGTCCGCAACCTGCGTACCGCCCTGCGCCAGGGCTTGCAGCACCGCCACTATGGCCAGGCCGTTCGGCTGGAAGTGTCTGCGGGCTGCTCTGCGTTCCTTTCGGATTTTCTGCTGGAACAGTTCGAATTGCCTGGCGCCGCGCTCTACCGTGTCAGCGGGCCTGTCAATCTGGTGCGCCTGACCCAGCTGGTGGATCTGGTCAACGACCCTGCATTGCTGTTTCCGCCCTGGCGTTCGGTCTGGCCGCGGCAGATGCAGCCCGGTATTTCCATAATGGAGCAACTGCGTCACCGCGACATCTTGATGCACCAGCCGTTCGAGAGCTTCGATGGCCTGCTGGCCTTTTTGCGTGAAGCCGTCAATGACCCCCAGGTTCTGGTGATCAAGCAGACCATTTACCGCACGGGATCAGACTCCGAGCTCATGGATCTGCTGACCGAGGCGGTGCGCCGCGGCAAGGAGGTCATGGCCGTGGTGGAATTGAAGGCCCGCTTTGACGAAGAAGCCAATATCAACTGGGCCGAAGCCCTGGAATCGATTGGCGCGCAGGTGGTTTACGGTGTCGTGGGACTCAAGACCCATGCCAAGATGCTGCTGGTCACGCGACGTGAGGGGCGCCAGCTTCGTCGGTACGGGCATCTGTCCACAGGCAACTACAACATGCGCACCGCGCGCCTGTATACCGACCTGAGCTATCTCACCGCGGATGAGGAAACCACCGCAGACATGGACGGGGTGTTCAACCATCTTGCCAGCCAGAACCGCCCACCCAAATTGCGCAGGCTGCTGCTGGCACCGTTTCACCTGCACCGCCGCATGCTGGAGAAAATTGAGCAGGTGGGGCTGGCGGCGAGTCGCGGGGAGGATGCGCGCATTGTGGCCAAGATGAATGCGCTGACAGACGAAGCCCTGATCCGGGCGCTGATCCTGGCCGGCCAGCGCGGGGCCAGGATTGACCTGATCGTGCGAGGCGCCTGCATGTTGCCGGCACAGATGCCCGGCGTCACCGACAACATCCGCGTGCGGTCCGTGATTGGCCGGTTCCTAGAGCACACCAGGGTGTTCTATTTCCGCTCTGGCGGCCAGGAAGACCTTTACCTGTCCAGCGCCGACTGGATGAACCGCAACATGATGCGCCGGGTGGAACTTGCCTGGCCCGTCACCGACCCCGTTCTGCGCCAGCAGATCGTGGATGAATGTCTGGTGGCCTATCTTCACGACGACAAGGATGTCTGGACGCTCAGGGCCGATGGCACCTATGCGCCCGCGGCCCACCCCGTCACCGGGCGCGGTGCGCAGAATGCCTTGATGGTGCGATATGGCGCTGCCGCGTCCCCGGTGCGTTCTCACCCGTGAGTGGCATGATGGACTTGATCCTCTGGCGTCATGCCGAAGCCGAGGAGGCGTCGGATGGAATGGACGATACGGCCCGTCCGCTGACCCCGCGCGGTGAGAAACAGGCAGCGCGCATGGCCGCATGGTTGGACCGGCAACTGCCGGAAGGATTGAGGGTGCTCGCGAGCCCGGCCCGGCGAACAGAGCAGACGGCCAGCGCATTGGGCCGCAAGTTCAAGATGCGTGCTGAACTGTTGCCTGGCGGTTCGGTGGAGGAGTTGCTGGAGCTGGCCCAGTGGCCACGTGCCCGCGGGGCCGTGCTGATCGTTGGGCACCAGCCCGTGCTGGGGCAGGTGATCGCTCAGCTCATGGGCTTGCAGGCGCCAGAATGCGCAGTGCGCAAGGGCGCCGTCTGGTGGCTTCGCCAGCGCCAGAGGCTGGAGCACTGTGAAACCGTGCTCATGACGGTGCAGTCCCCCGAATTTCTCTGATCGGTCCCCGCACTGCCGCCTGCGGCACTGTTGCCTTTGCTTCTTATTTTCGAGTGGATTTGGAAGGTGGCTTGGTGGCGGTGGTTTCTGCCTTCGGGCGTCCCGTCTTGATCGACGGAACCGCCTGCAGCGCGGTGCGCAGAGCCGCGTCCGACAGGCCTGCCAAAACCTTCAGCCCGGCACGCAACAGTTCGCTTTTCTTGACAGGCTGTGCCAGCGAGCCTGCACGTTGCTTGAGTGCCTCGATGATGGCGTATTCGTCTTTCGGGATGGTGAAACTGTCGCGGACCAGCTTGGCTTTTTTCGTCCGGATTTCCTTGGCGGGCAAGGCGGGCTCGGCTGCAGGCGTAGCCTTCTTGGCGGGGGCGGCTGGGCGCTTAGCGGGCTTGGCCGGTGCTTTGGCAACAGCCTTGGGCTCCTTGGACTCAGGCGCTGCTGTTTTTTGGACTTTGGCGGTTGCTGCAGGTGCAACGGCCGCTGCAGCCGGCTTGCCTGTGGGCTGTGCAGGGGTTGGAACGGGGCTTGTGCTGGTGGTCGCGCTGGAAGTGGTCATGGTCAATGAATAAATAAACGGTATAAACAGTTTATACCGTTTATCACATCAAGTCACCCCAGATCGAGTTCCAGTTCCCAGGGCGTTTTTTGCCAGGCCATGACTTCTTCGCGCAGCAGGTAGGCCGATTGCGGGTAGGCTGCAGCCCAACCCGCCCGGGTATTGATGGTGTAGCGCGTGCCCAGTGCGCGCAGCGTCAGACCTTCCACATCCGGGTCGCGCCGGGCGTGGCAGAGTGCAACCGCCATGCGCAGACAAAGTAATTGCAAGGAAAAGCCGGGTTCATTGATCAGTGAAATCTCCAGCTTGCGCACCTTGCCACGCTGACCCAGCACCAGGGCGCCGAGCTTGTGCAGCTCGGATACGGCAAAACCTGCGGCATCGGTGTGGTCCAGAATGTAGGCGCCATGGCGGTGGTACTCGCTGTGGGAGATGATGCCGCCTATCTCATGCAGGCGTGCGGCCCATGCCAGTTTGCGTGCCGCACTTTCGCTGTTGACGGGTGCCGCCTGGGTGAAAAGAGCGCAGGCCACGCGGGCAACCCGTTCGGCTTGGGCCATGTCCACTGCGAACCGTTGCATGAGCCCGTTCACGGTGGTGGTTCTCAGATCGGTTTCGGGCTGCTCCCGCTCCAGCAGGTCGTAGAGCGCACCCTGGCGCAATGCGCCCTGAGCCACATGCATCTGCCGGATTTCGAGAAGATCAAACACCGCCCGCAGCACACTGATGCCCCCGCCAATCACTGCCCGCCGGTCTTCCTTGAGGCCTTCCAGGCGCACGCGGTCGGCATGGTGAGAGCGAAGCAGGCGATCTTGCAGCCAGTCCAGCCCCTGCGCGGTGATGAGTCCCTGCGGGCCGCCTGCGGCTGCCAGGACGTCACCCACCGCTCCTGCCGTGCCCGAAGACCCGTAGGCAATATCCCAGGCGTCAGGGCGAAATGTGCCCAGCGCTTCGTCCAGAACTGCCTTGGCCGCGATTTCTGCCGCCAGGAACGCCTGCCGGGTGAACTGCCCATCGGCAAAGTAGCGCGTGGACCATGCCACGCTGCCCACCCGGAACGACGCCACGGAGTGGGGCTTGAATTGCTGGCCGAGGATGAATTCGGTGGACCGTCCACCAATGTCTACGACCAGTCGGCGTTCGTCTGACTGTGGCAGCAGGCGTGCAACACCCTGGTAGATCAGCCGGGCTTCCTCGGGGCCTGAGACCACATCGATGGGGTAGCCCAGGATTTCACCACCGCGGGTCAAGAATTCGTCTCGGTTGCGGGCTTCGCGCAAGGTCTGGGTTGCCACGGCGCGCACCTGGGTGCGCTCAAAGCCCGCCAGGCGCTCACCAAAGCGCGCCAGGCAATCCCAGCCGCGCTGCATGGCTTCGGGTGTCAGGTTGAACTCTTCATCCAGGCCATTGCCCAGGCGCACGGTTTCCTTGAGGTATTCCGTCCGCTGGATATGACCGAACTCATAACGCCCGATTTCGAGGCGAAAACTGTTGGAGCCGAGGTCGACCGCGGCGAGGCGTGTGCCGTTGTGCATGGTTTTTTTTGTGAAGCGTCGACCGGTATCGTACCGCGAGCTTTCGAATGGGCCCGTCGCTGCCACCGCGGATGGCGCGGGAAGAATATGTGTTCGGAGGCGCCGGAGTATGTGCCTTTTGCATGACGTTTCGGTGACGATTTGAAGTCTGGCTTGCGAACATCATGGCGCCGGTCGTTCGAATGCGATTTTTGTCACCGAATTGTCATCTTTGGGCCCTAAAGTTCACATTGTTCCTGTTAACCCCAGCCGAAAGGTACTGAATAATGAAACGCACATTTCTGAAAACCGTTGCTGCAGCTCTGGCCACGATGGCTGTCGGCAGTGCCTTTGCTGCAGACATCACTGGTGCCGGCGCGACGTTCCCTTTTCCCATGTACGCCAAGTGGGCTGAAGCCTACAAGAAAGAAACGGGTACGGGTCTGAACTACCAGTCCATCGGATCTTCGGGCGGCATCCGCCAGATCCGTGCCAAAACCGTGGCTTTTGGTGCCAGCGATGCCCCGGTGTCGGGCGCCGATCTCGACAAGGATGGAATGGTGCAGTTCCCCGCCATCATCGGCGGCACGGTGCCTGTGATCAACCTCGATGGCTTCAAGCCCGGCGAACTGCGCGTGACCGGCCCTGTGCTGGCAGAGGTTTTCATGGGCAAGATCGCCAAATGGAATGACCCCAAGCTTGCCGCACTGAATCCTGGCAAGACCCTGCCAGACCAGAACATCACCGTGGTGCACCGTGCCGACGGCTCGGGCACGACCTTCAACTGGACCGACTACCTGTCGGCGGTCAGCAAAGAGTGGGCAGATACCGTGGGTAAGGGCGCTGCCGTGAAGTGGCCTGCTGCTTCTTCGGTGGGTGGCAAGGGCAATGAAGGGGTGGCTGCCAACGTGACCCGCGTCAAGGGTGCTGTCGGCTACGTGGAGTACGCCTATGTCAAGAAGAACAATATGACCTTCTTGCAGCTGCAGAACGCTGGCGGCAAGTACGTGAGCCCTGACGACACGACCTTTGCGGCGGCCGCCGCCAGCGCCGACTGGTTCAGCGTGCCGGGCATGGGAATCTCGATGGTGAATGCCAAGGGCGCCAACAGCTGGCCCGTGAGCACCGCATCGTTCATCCTGATGTACAAAGACCCAGCCGACAAGGCGCAATCGGCCGAAGTGCTGAAGTTCTTTGACTGGGCCTTCAAGAACGGCAAGGGCATGGCGGCAGACCTGGACTATGTGCCACTGCCAGACAGCCTGACCGCAGAAATCCGCTCCAAAGTCTGGTCGCAGATCAAGAAGTAAGCCAGTCTGCCCCAAAATAGCACCCATCGGTCGGCGGGTCTGGCCGGTGGGTGCTGGTTTGTGGGGTTTCCAGAAGCCAGATGGGAGTCAAACATGAGCGTGGGAACCACCATGAGTTCGCAACCTGTGTCCGTCAAGACGACGGATGTCCCCACCAAGTCCATGGTGTCGATTGCCAGGCGCCAGCGCTTGCAGGACATCTTTTTCCATCGCCTGACCCAAAGCCTGTCGCTGCTGGTGTTGGTGGCGTTGCTGGGCATCATCGTCTCTCTCTTCATTTACGCGTGGCCGGCTTTTCACAAGTTCGGCATCCAGTTCATCTGGCGCGTTGAATGGGACATCGTTAACGAAGAATTCGGTGCCGCGATTGCCATCGTCGGCACCATTGCCAGCGCAGGCATTGCGCTGTTGATCGCCGTGCCGCTGGCGTTTGGTGTGGCACTTTTCCTGACCGAAACCTGCCCGACATGGCTGCGGCGCCCCCTGGGCACGGCGGTGGAACTGCTGGCTGCCGTGCCGTCCATCATTTATGGCATGTTCGGCCTGTTCGTGTTTGCCCCGCTGTTTGCCGACTATTTCCAGATGCCGGTGCAAAAGCTGCTGGGCTCCATGCCGCTGGTGGGCTTTCTGTTTGGGGGCAGCACCAATGGCTTTGGCATTCTGGCCGCAGGCATTGTGCTGGCCTTCATGGTGCTGCCTTTCGTGGCCGCCGTGATGCGTGACGTGTTCGAGATCGTTCCCCCCATCTTGCGGGAGTCGGCCTACGGCCTGGGCTGCACGACGTGGGAGGTGGTGCGCCGCGTGGTGCTGCCTTACACCCAGAAGGGCGTGATTGGCGGAGTCATGCTGGGCCTGGGCCGTGCGCTTGGGGAGACCATGGCGGTGACCTTTGTGATCGGCAATGCCAACCGCATGCCCACGTCGCTGTTTTCGCCCGGTACTTCCATCGCTTCCACGCTGGCCAACGAGTTTGGCGAGGCGGCGGATTTCCACCTGTCCACGCTGTTCGCTCTGGGTTTCCTGCTCTTCGTGATCACTTTCGTGGTGCTGGCGGTCGCCAAGATCATGCTGCAGCGCGCTGAAAAGGCCAAGGGTTTCTGACCTCGCGCACCTTGACCATGAACCTCTCTTGAGACAAGCACTATGGAATTCAACCAACAACTGTACAAGAAGCGCCAGCGTTCCAATGCCATCGGCCTAACCCTGTCCCTGGGCGCCATGGTGCTGGGCCTGTTTGTGCTGCTGTGGATACTGTCCGTTCTTCTGGCCAACGGCTTTGCCGCGCTGGACTGGAACATGTTCACCCAGTCCACGCCGGCGCCCGGCTCCGAGGGCGGTGGTCTGGCCAACGCCATTGTGGGCAGCCTCATGATGGTGGGCTTCACCGTGCTGGTTTCCACCCCCATTGGCGTGCTGGCGGGGGTGTATCTCGCGGAATATGGCGACCACAGCAAGACGGCCGAACTCACCCGCTTTGTGACCGACATCATGCTGTCGGCACCTTCCATCGTCCTGGGACTGTTTGTCTACGCCATTGCGGTGGCGACGGTCGGCAACTTCTCGGGCTGGGCAGGTACGCTGGCCCTTTCGCTGATCGCTGTGCCGGTGGTGGTGCGCACGACCGAGAACATGCTGCGCCTGGTGCCCGGCAGCTTGCGAGAGGCGGCGTTCGCTTTGGGCGCGCCGCGCTGGAAGGTGTCCACGATGGTCACCCTGCGTGCCGCGCGCAGCGGTGTGATGACCGGGTTGCTGCTGGCGGTCGCCCGCATCAGTGGCGAGACGGCTCCCTTGTTGTTCACTGCACTCAACAACCAGTTCTTCAGCACCAACATGAATGCGCCCATGGCCAACCTGCCGGTGGTGATCTTCCAGTTTGCTTTGAGCCCCTACGAAAACTGGGTGCGGCTGGCCTGGGGCGGCGCGCTGCTGATCACCCTGTCGGTGCTGGTCCTCAATGTTGTGGCACGCGTGTTCCTGCGGGACAAGAACCGCGTCTGACGTTTGCGCAACTGCCATTTCTCTTCGACAAGAACGCCTCCATTCTCAGGATTTGACAATGAATGCCACTGCTATCGCCACGCCCAGCAAGAACGCGCTGGAACTGCGCAATCTGAGTTTTTTCTACGGCAAGTTCCAGGGACTGCGCAATGTGAGCCTGGACATCGCCGAGCACAAGGTCACCGCCTTCATCGGCCCCTCGGGCTGCGGCAAGTCGACTTTGCTGCGCACGCTCAACCGCATGTACAGCCTGTACCCCGGACAGCGTGCCGAAGGCACCATCAATTTCTATGGCCAGAATATTCTGGACCCCCAGCAAGACATCAATCTGCTGCGTGCGCGCATCGGCATGGTGTTTCAAAAGCCCACGCCGTTTCCGATGTCCATCTACGACAACATCGCATTTGGCGTGAAGCTGTACGAGACGCTGAGCAGGAGCGACATGGATGACCGCGTGGAGTGGGCGCTGTCCAAGGCCGCGCTGTGGACCGAGGTGAAAGACAAGATTCACCAAAGCGGCCTGTCCCTTTCGGGGGGGCAGCAACAGCGCCTGTGCATTGCGCGCAGCGTGGCGGTTAAGCCATCGGTGCTGCTGCTCGATGAGCCGACCTCGGCGCTCGATCCGCTGTCTACGGCCAAGATCGAAGAGCTGATCGACGAGCTCAAGAACGATTACACCATTGCCATCGTGACCCACAACATGCAGCAGGCGGCGCGTTGCAGCGACTACACCGCCTACATGTACCTGGGCGACATGGTGGAGTTCGGGGAAACAGAACAGATGTTTTTCAAGCCCATGCGCAAGGAAACTGAAGATTACATTACCGGCCGCTTCGGCTGAGGAGACCATTGAATGCCTGACAAACACCTTTCAACGCAGTTCGACAGCGAACTCAATGGCGTTTCAGCCCGCGTCATGGAGCTGGGCGGTCTGGTGGAATCGCAAATTCGCCAGGCGATTTACGCCCTTTCGCAATTCAGCCTGGAGGCGGTCGAACAGGTGGGCCAGATGGAGCAGCGCGTGAACGCCATGGAAGTCGAGATCGACCATGAGCTCGCGTCCATCATTGGCCGGCGCCAGCCCACCGCCCGCGACCTGCGGCTGCTGTTGTGCATTTCCAAGGCCACCGCCAATCTGGAGCGCATGGGTGATGAGGCCAACAAGATGGCCCGCATGGTGAAGTCGATCATTGAAAGCGGTGCCGCCCGCGCGCTGCCCACGAGCGACCTGCGCGTAGCGACCGAGCTGGCCTCTGGGCTGTTGCGCAAGGCGCTCGATGCCTTTGCGCGCCTGGACGTCAAGGCGGCCGTGGCCATCATCAAGGAAGACGATCTCATCGACAACGAGTTCGATGGCTTTGTGCGCAAGCTCATCACCTACATGATGGAAGACCCCCGCACGATCTCCTCCAGCCTGGACTTGCTGTTTCTGGCCAAGGCGATCGAGCGGATTGGCGATCATTCCAAGAACGTGGCCGAACTCGTTATTTATCTCGTCAAGGGCAAGGATGTGCGGCATACGGCACTTGATGAAATTGAATCTGCTGTGTTGCTGTGACCGATTGGCGCTGACATGAAAAAGCTTCCCCGCGTCTTGATTGTGGAAGACGAGCCGGCGATTGCCGAGTTGATTGCAGTCAATCTGCGTCACAACGGTTTTCAGCCGATCTGGTCAGAAGATGGCGAATCGGCCCAGCGAGAGCTCGATGCCGTTCTGCCCGATGTGATCTTGCTGGACTGGATGCTGCCGGGGCACAGCGGCCTTACGCTGGCGCGCAAGTGGCGTGCCGACAGCCGCACCAAACCCATTCCCATCCTGATGCTTACCGCCAGAGGGGATGAGCCCGACAAGGTGGCAGGGCTCGATGCCGGAGCGGATGACTACATCACCAAGCCGTTTTCCACCCAGGAGCTGCTGGCGCGTATCCGGGCGGTGTTGCGCCGCCGTGCGCCTGAGCAGGTGAGTGACAGCGTCACCATCGGGGATCTGGTGCTGGATGCGGGCACCTACCGTGTCTCGTTCCAGGGCCAGCCGCTGAAGGTGGGGCCGACCGAGTTCAAACTGCTGCATTTCTTCATGAAGCACTCGGAGCGCGTGCACAGCCGCTCGCAGTTGCTCGACAAGGTCTGGGGCGACCATGTGTTCATCGAGGAGCGGACGGTGGACGTGCATGTGAAGCGGCTGCGTGAAGCCCTGGGCACCGCTGGCGTGATGGTGGAGACCGTGCGCGGCGCGGGCTACCGGCTCACGGCCCAGCCGCCCGCGCTGCTGCGGGCCTGACTGTTTCCATCGGTGGCCACAAGGGCCTCCGCGACCGTCGAGAAAGTTGTGTAGTCCGCATGCTCTGGCGTTTTTTTTATTTTCTGGCCTGGCAACTGGCAGGCGGCGCGATCGGCTGGTGGCTGG
>DAOPUP010000009.1:0-2562 GCA_035350655.1 Acidovorax sp.
TGATGGGCATCGCCGTGCTCAACGGGCTGGTGCTGGTGACCTGCTTCAACCAGCTCGCGGCACGCGGCATGCCCATTCAAGACGTGGTGCGCCAGGGCGCCATGCGTCGACTGCGCCCGGTGCTCATGACGGCCAGCATCACGGCCCTGGGGTTGATTCCGCTGCTGCTGGCCACCGGCCCGGGCTCGGAGATTCAGCGACCGCTGGCGATTGTGGTGATCGGCGGCCTGGTGAGCTCCACCCTGCTCACCTTGGTGCTGCTGCCCATTTTGTACCGCCGTTTTTCTGCTCCCAACCGCAAGGTGGCGCCATGAACTCTCCCAATTTGCCTCCCGGAATACCCTCCCCGGTACCACGCCCGACGCCCGACTGCCTGCTGACGCTGGCCGTGCCCCAGGCCCTGGAAGAAGAAATTCTCGATGCGCTGTTGGCATTGCCCGCCCTGGCCCCCGGCTTCACCGTCGTGCGCGGGCAGGGCATTGGCGGGCATGTGGAGCTGGCCTCGACCATGGAGCAGGTGCAGGGCCGTGCCCGCCGTGTGCTGGTGCAGGTGGCCATGCAGCAAACCCATGTGCAAAACCTCATCGACACCCTGAGGAAGGCATTGCCCAGCCCCCAGATTGCCTACTGGGTCGTGCCATTACTGACTTTTGGACGATTTGGAGACCTGCCATGACCCGCTCGCCGTGTTCTCACTTGTTTGCCCTGCGGCGCATGGCCGCTGCGGTATGCCTGGCATGGGTGGGCGCCATGGGGCCGGGCATGGCCGTCGCACAAACGCCGTCTCCCACCCTGCCCCCGATGCTGCCCCCCACCGCCACAGTGATGCAGGTGCTGTCGCAGTTGCCCCAGGTGCGCGCCGCCAGTGCGGGCGTTCCACTAGCCCAGGCCCGCAGCCAGCGCCTGGAGGCCGGCCCCCACGACTGGGTGGCCAGAACAGCGGCCAACCGGCGCTCCGAACGCGCGGGCCCCAGCTTTTCGGAGGCCGAGGTAGCCCTGGAGACCGGTGTGCGCTGGCCCGGCAAAGTCGCGGCCGACCGAAAACTGGGTGAAGCCGAAATCACTTTGGGCGAGCTGGCACTGGCCGACGCCTGGCACGAGGCGGCGCGCGGCCTGCTGGCCGCCTGGTTTGACGCGCTGCGCGATATGCGCCATGCCACCGTGCTCAAGGCCCAGGCCCAGCTGGCCCAGCAGCAGCTGGGCACCACCGAGCGCCGCGTTCAGGCCGAAGAGGCTGCCCAGCTCGAACTGCTGGCCGCCCAGGCCGAAGCAGCCCGCATCGAGGCCCTGGCGGCACGGGCACAAGGGCAGGCCCAGTTGCGGCTGCAGGCGCTGCAGCGCCTGTACCCCGGCCTGCCCACGCCTGTGGACCTGGCCACGGCAGCGCCACCCGCCGCCGACGCAGACACCGCCCCCATAGCCGCGTGGGACACCGCCCACTGGACCGCACAGATCCTGGCCGACAACCATGAGCTGGAGCTGGCACAGGCCAAGGCGCAGCAGGCCCGGCTGCAGGCACAACGCACGGCGCTGGAGCAGCGCGGCGACCCCACCGTCGGCCTGCGCGCCAGCCGCGAGCGCGGTGGACAGGAACGGGTTCTGGGCGTGTACCTGTCCGTCCCCCTGGGCCATGCCGGGCGTCGCGCCGACGCACAGGCGGCCCTGGCCCAGGCCGAGATGGCCGAGCAGGAACTGGCGCACCAGCGCGCCCGCATCGAGGCCGAGGCCTGGCGCACCGCGGCCGAGGTCGAGCAGGCCCGCCAGACCCGGGTGCAGCTGCAACGCGCCCAGGCCCAGATCGCCCGCAGTGCGGTACTGCAATCGCGCGCCTATGCGCTGGGCGAAAGCCCGCTGGCCGACCTGCTGCTGGCACGGCGCAATGCCCTGGAGGCCCAACTGGCCGCCGATGGTGCCGTACTGGACGAAATGCAGTCCCACGCCAAACTGCTGCTGGACGCCCACCAGCTCTGGCAGGCGCCGGGCGCACACGGGCACTGAGCGCCCGCGCCGGTCAGATCAGGCCTGCTGCCACCTGCCCTGCATCTATGGATCGGACGCTGTGGATGCTTTGTGGCCGTTCCGACTCAGGGCGACCGCTGGATACTTCATATCGCCGACTCCATGGTGCGTGGTGCTGCAGGACTGCACAAACCCCTGCACCCGGCGCACCACCTCCTGCCGGTCGTTGTCGATGCTGATCATGTGGTAGCTGTTGTGCACGGTCTGCGCCTGCAGCGAACAGCTTGCAGGCAAGCCCTGCGCCAACAGCTGCAGGTTGCGAGGGCTGGCCACTTCGTCGTCTTGCGCGTGGATGGCCAGCACCTGGGTGCAGCGCACCGCGCCCAGGTGCCTGCGCACATGGCGAATGAGCCGGTCGTTTTCGCGCAGATAACTCAGGCCCGGCGAGGCACGGCCTGCACCCGCGATGCGCGGCCGCTCCGGCGCGTGCTCTATCCAGGCGCGGATGCGCTCGTTCTTTACGCCGAACGGCGACGTCTCGCGGTAGGGCCACCACCGCCCCAGCGGGGTGTACAGCGCCAGGGGCAGCAGAAAGCGCCAGCG
>DAOPUP010000009.1:2662-17398 GCA_035350655.1 Acidovorax sp.
CGCCAGCGCGAGCGCGCAACCTGCGGAGAGGCTCACCACCACAACCTTGTCATGGTCCTGCCGCAACGCCAATACGCGGGCCTGCACCGCCTGCACCCAGCTGTACCAGGGACTGGCCGGGCACTCGGGTTCCGCGGCATCGAACGAGTAGCCCGCGATGCGCAGCAGTACCACGGTGTACCCCTGCTGGCGCAGCGGCCCCTGGAGGCTGAGCAGCTCGTCCGGGGTGCCACGCAGGCCATGCAGCAAGACCACAGCAGTGCAATGCAGCATGTCCTGAGCCGCTCCAATAAGGCTGGCCAGCGCGCGACTCAGGGCGCGGCCACCGCCTCGGGCGGGGGCGCCACAGGCGAGGTCTTCTTGCCAAACCACGCCACATACAAGGCAGGCAGCACCACCAGCGTCAACAGCGTGGCCGTCACCAGACCACCGATCACCACGATGGCCAGCGGCCGCTGGGTTTCCGCGCCGATCTCCTGCGACAGGGCCATGGGCAGCAGGCCCAGCATGGCCAGCAAAGCCGTCATCAGCACCGTGCGCAGGCGCTGCATGGAGCCCTTGCGCACCGCATCAGCCACGCTCATGCCATCGGCCTGCAGTTGCTGGTAGCCCGAAAGCATGACCACACCGTTGAGCACCGCCTGGCCCGACAGCGCAATGAAACCGATGGCGGCCGATACCGACAGCGGAATGTCGAATATCCACAATGCGATGAAGCCGCCGATCAGCGCAAGCGGCACGTTCAGCAGCACCAGCGCAGCGGTCTTGAATGACTTGAAGGCATCGAACAGCAGCACGAAAATCAGCAGCAGCGAGATCGGCACGACCACCGACAGGCGTTTCATCGCGCGCTCCTGGTTCTCGAATTCGCCCGACCATTTAACCTGGTAGCCCTTGGGCAGCTTGACGTTGCGCTCCACGCGCGCCTGCATGTCCTTGACCACCGAGCCCATGTCCCGGTCCTTGATGAAGATGCCGATGGCCATGGTGCGCCGCCCTGCCTCGCGGGCGATGTTCATGGCGCCGCTGGTCTCGCGGATGCGCGCCACACTGCCCAGGCGGGTGTAGCCGCCGTCGGGCGTGGCAATCGGCGTATCGGGCAGGCGGGCCAGCACACGGCGGTCTTCGGGCAGGCGCACGGCCACGGCAAACTTGCGCTCGCCTTCCCACAACTGGGTGGCGGCCTTGCCGGCCAGGGCCGCCTCGATCACGTCCTGGATGTCGCCCACGTTCAGTCCATAGCGCGCGGCGCTGTCGCGGTCGATATCGATCACAAGCTGCGGCAGATCGCCCAGCCGGTCGATCTCGGCGCGGTACACGCCCGCCACCTGCTTGATCTCGCGCTCGATGGACTGCGTGACCTCCTTGAGCTCAGCCAGATCGTCCCCGGCCACCTTGATGACAATCTGCCCGTCGATCTGCGAGATCGATTCGAGCACGTTGTCGCGGATGGGCTGCGAGAACGCAGGCTCCAGGCCCGGTATGCCCGACACGACGCGGTCCAGCTCCTCGATGAGCTGGTGGTGCGTGAGGCCCTTGCGCCATTGTTCGGGCGGCTTCACATCCACAAAAATCTCGGCCATGCTGATGGTCTTGGGGTCGGTGCCGTCCTCGGGCTGGCCCGCTTTGGACACCGTGGTGCGCACCTCGGGCACCGTGCGCAGGGCTTGGCGCGCCTGGCGCAGGATGCGTGCAGCCTCGTCGTTCGAGACGCTGGCGGGCAAGCGCAGGTTGACCCAGATGGTGCCTTCGTCGAGCTCGGGCAGGAACTCCGAGCCCAGACGCGATGCCGCCGCCATGGCCACGCCAAATACCACCAGCGCGATGACCACCACCGTGCGACGACGCAGCAGCGCCCACTCCAGCACCGGGGAGTACAGGCGCTTGGCCTGCGCGACGAGGCGGTTGTCGCCATGCGGCAGCTTTTTGCGCAGCATCCAGTAGGCCAGCAGCGGCACCAGCGTGAGCGAGAAGATCAGCGAGCCAATGAGCGCCGTGGTAACCGACAGGGCCATGGGCTGGAAGATGCGGCCTTCATGGCGCTGCAGCGCAAAGATGGGAATGTGCGCCGCGATGATGATGAGCATGGAGAACAGCGTGGGCCGGCCTACCTCGCTGGCGGCCTCGATGATGGTGTCGCGCCGGTCGCGCTCGTCCATGTCCTCGCCGCGCTCGGCCAGGCGATGCATGATGTTCTCGATCACGATCACCGCGCCGTCCACGATGATGCCAAAGTCCATCGCGCCCAGCGACAGCAGGTTGGCCGGCACCCCCATGACTTTCAGGCCCATGAAGGTGGCCAGCAGCGACAGCGGAATCACCACCACCACAGCCAGACTGGCGCGCAGGTTGGACAGGAACAGGTAGAGCACCAACGACACCAGCAGCGCGCCTTCCACCAGGTTGCGAAACACCGTGGTGAGCGTCTTGTCCATGAGCCAGGTGCGGTCGTAGTAGGGCACGATCTGCATGCCCGGCGGCAGGCCGCGCGCGTTGAGCTCGGCAATGCGGTCCTTGACGCTCTTGAGCACCACACTGGGGTTCTCGCCCTTGCGCATGACCACGATGCCGGTCACCACGTCGTCGTCATCGTCTTGGCCCACGGTGCCCAGGCGGGGTATGGCCCCCACCTTGACCTGCGCCACATCGCGGATCAGTACCGGTGTGCTGCCGCGCGCGGCCACCACGATGCGACCGATATCGTCGCTCGACTGCAGCAGCCCGATGCCGCGAATGGCGTACTGCTGTGCGCCCTGGGCCACGTAGCTGCCGCCAGCGTTGGCATTGCCGCGCCCCAGGGCGTCGAGCAGGTTCTGAAAACTCAGCTTGTAGGCCCGCAGCTTGTCCAGATCGGGTTGCACTTCGTACTGCTTGATCGAGCCGCCCATGGCCACCACGTCGGCCACGCCCGGCACCTGGCGCAGCGAGCGCTCTACGGTCCAGTCCTCTGCGGTGCGCAGGTCGGTAGTGCTGTAGCCGTCTCCCTTGAGACGGTAGCGCATGATTTCGCCCACGGGCGTGGCGTTGGGCGCAATGTCGGCCTCCACGCCCGGCGGCAGGTCCACACCGCGCAGCCGCTCACCGACCTGCTGGCGCACCAGGTTCACATTGGCGTTGTCGTCATAGGTGACCACCGTGAACGACAGGCCGAACTGGGTATGCGAGAACACGCGGATCGCATTGGGCAGACCCGACAGGGCCACCTCGATGGGCAGCGTGACCTGCTTTTCCACCTCTTCCGCAGCACGGCCCGGGTACAGCGTGATGACGGTGACCTGCGTGTCCGTCACATCAGGAAAAGCCTCGACCGACAAATTCTTGAAAGCGATGACGCCGGCCATGGCAAAGAGCAGCGTGCCCAGCACGATGAACAAGGGCTGGTGCAACGCATATTGGATCAGGCGCTTCATTGCGGGGCGCCCTTCTTCATGGCGGCTTCCTCAACCGCGATCTGGAACTGCCGCGCCAGCAGCAACACGTTCTGCGTCACCACCTTGTCGCCAGCGGCCAGGCCCTTGGTGACCACCACTTCACGGGGGCCCTCATGGCCGAGCGTGACGGGCTGAGACTGGAACACCCCTGGCGCGCGTTGCACAAACACGGTGTGGGTGGCCCCGCGCAACGTGACGGCCTGCGCCGGAATCACGGTGCCGCTGTCGCGGCTTTCCTTCAAGTGCACGGTGGCCAGCATCTGCGCCTTCAGACGCCGGTCGGCATTGGGCACCACACCACGCACCGTGAGCGTGCGGGTCGTCGGATCGATGGCGTCCGAGGCGGCCATGACCCGGCCGGTGAAACTCTCACCGGGATAGGCTTGCACCTCCAGGGCAAAGCGGTCGCCGGGACGCAGTGCAGCCAGATGGCCCTCGCGCGCCTCAATCTGCACCCACAGCGTGGACGGATCGCTCACCACGAACAGCGCCGGAGCGCCGGGGCCGGACTGGTCGGGCCGCACTTCCTGGCCCGGGTTGAGGTTGCGTTCCACCACCACGCCGTCGATGCTGCTCGTCAAAGCAAGCTGCTGGTTCACGCCAGCGCCGGCCCCGTACAGGCTGGTGCGGGCGGCGGCACGCGCCACCTCCGCCTGGGTGCGTGCCGCGTCGGCTTCGGCCTGCTCCAGGTCCTTGCGGGCCACGATGCCGGCCTCGAACAGCTCGCGCTGGCGCCGCAGCGCCTGCTGCGCCAGGCTCTGGTCCACCCTGGCCTTGGCCGTTTCGGCCTGGGCCTGCCCGAAGTCGGGCGAGGCCAGGGTGGCCAGCGGACTGCCGGCCTTGACCGACTGCCCCAGGTCGGCCCGCATGCTGCTCACCCGCCCGGCAAACGGCGGGTAGATACGCTGCGTGCGCTCCTCGTTCCACACCAGCCGCGCAGGCAGATCCACCGCGACGGAATCGGCCGGGCGGGCCTCTGTGACCCCCAGCAGCGCCAGCTGCGGGTGTCCGGGCTGAAAGCGCAACTGGCCGTCCTGTACGACCGGTGCTGGGGCTTCGGGCTCGGCGGCCGGGGGCGCCGACTGGCCACAGCCGGTCAGCAGCGCCGCGTTGCCAGCAGCCAGCGCCAGAACCAGCAGGCCACTGGCGGCCCAAGGAGCGCGGCCACCGGGTGCGCGCTGAGGCAAGGGAAAGAGATGCACCATGGGAAACTTGTCTGAAGAAAAGAGAGGGAAAAGACGGCCCGCCATCAAGGCGTGCTGCCCAGAAGAATCTGCGGCTGGGCGCGCAACTGCCAGGCACCCAGGGCCTTGGCATGGTCCTGCCGGGCCGACAGGGCCTCCAGCGCGGTGGCGCGCAGCGTGCGCCGGGCGTCGAGCAGATCGCTCAGGGGCAGCGCGCCCTTGGAATAGGCCAGCTCTGCGTTCTGCGCCACCTGGCGCGCGCGCGGCAAGATGTCGCTGGCGAAGGTGGCCGCACGCTCGGCGGCGCTGGCGGCGGCATTGCGCAGCTGCTGCAGATCAAGCATGGCCAGGCGACGGGCCTTGTCCAGCGCCTCCTGCGCCTGCGCCCACTGTGCCTGGGCACGGCCCACTTCACCCTCGTAGTGGTAGCCCCACTGCAGGGGTACGGACACGCGCAATTCCAGCAGCCGGGTCGAGGTGCCCGGGAAATGGTCGTAGGAAGCGCCCACCGTCCAGTCGGACTTGCGCTGCGCGGCGGCGTTGTCCAGCGCTGCCTGCGCGGACTGCAAACGGGCCTGCGCCGCGCGCACATCGGCGCGCGCGTTGACTGCGGCGTCCAAGTCCCCCCCCGCAGGCAACGCCTCCGAGGCAGGCAGGGCGGGCCAGTCATCGGCCACCTGCACGGACGGCCCGGTGGCAACAATCTGGGCCAGCACCAGCGCCGCCAGGTCTTTGTCGCGCGAGGCGGCCTGCATTTCGGCGCGCGCCCGTTCTGCTTCAATATGGGTGCGCAGCGCATCCTGCTGCGACAGATCGCCCGCCTTCACCCTGCGCGCCGCCACGCGCGCCAATTCCGCTGCGCTGCGCTCCATGCTGGCGACTTCCAGCAGCCGCTCCTGGGCGGCCAGCAGGTCGTAGTAAGCCGCCAGGGCCGCCTGCATCTGCTGGGACTGCACATCCTCGACATCGGCCAGGGCCGCATCCGCCGCGCGTTGCGCAGCCTGGGTGCGCAGCGCCCGCTTGCCGCCACGCTCCCAGGTCCAGTCCAGCCCGATGGCCTTGTCCACGCGCTTGCGCGACCAGGCATTACCAGCCCCCACTCCGTTTTGCAGATCGATGGAAGCGGCCTTGGCACTGAGCACAGGCAATGGTGCATGGTCGGCCGTGGCGATATCGGCGCGCGCGGCGCTCAGCGCATGGCGCGCCAGCAACACATCGCTGTTGTCACGGGCCACCGCCAGGGCCTGCCGCAGCGTCAGCGCCGACGTGGCGGGCGCAGCGCTCTGTGCCCAGCTGGGCAGCGAACAGGCCAGGGCCGAGAAAAGAATCAACTGTCGTATGCTCATGCCCTGTTTATCGCCGCGGTCTCCTGACCACGGCCTGACCTGCATGGTGCGTGAAAACACGTACCAGCGCCCTCCAGTGCAGCCCTGCCGATTTCCATGCGTATCCTGGTCGTTGAAGATGATGATGTCTTGCGCAACGTGATGCTGCGCAGCCTGTCCGATGCGGGCCATCGCGTCGACGTGGCCACCACCGTGCAGGAGGCCCATCACTTCTGGTCGGTCCAGCCCTTCGACGCCGTGCTGCTGGACCTGAACCTGCCGCACGACGCCCAACACGGGCAACCGCTGCCCAATGGCTTGCAGGTGCTGAGGGCGGCGCGCACGCGCGGTGACCGCACGCCCGTGCTGGTGCTGACGGCGCGCGACCGCAAGGAAGACCGCATTGCCGGCCTGGACGCGGGGGCCGACGACTACCTGGGCAAGCCCTTCGATCTGGATGAGGTGGAGGCACGGCTGCGCGCGCTGGTGCGGCGCTCTCAGGGCACCGCAGATCGCAGCGCTGTCGGCGCGCTGGTGCTGGATCGCCGTGCCCGGCGATTCACCATGGCGGACATGCCCTTGGAGCTCCCCGGACGCGAGTTCGAAGTGCTGTGGGAACTGATGACTCCGCCCGGACGGGTGGTCAGCAAGCGCACCTTGTCGGAAAAGCTCTCGGACTTCGACACGGCCCTGGGAGACAACGCGCTGGAGGCCTTCATCTCGCGCCTGCGCAAGAAGCTGGCCGACAGTGGTGCCAACATCCGCACCCTGCGCGGCCTGGGCTACATGCTGGAATCCACCGCGGACGCGCCGTGAGCCTGGAGCCTGTCCACGGCAGCATCGCTGCCCCTGCGCCAAAGCCGGCGCCCTCGCTGCGCTCACGCTTGCTGCGCCATGTACTGATACCCCTGGCACTGACCTGGCTGGTCGGCACCTCGGTGTCCGTGCTGGTGGCCACCGAGTTCACCCGGCGCGCATTCGACCGCTCCATCCTGGACGACGCCTACGCCGTCGCTGCCAATGTGCGCCAGTCGACGGGGGACATCGCGTTCACGCTCACCCCCCGCGAAACGGCATCGGTCCTCTTCGACCAGGTAGAGACCGTGCAGTATGCGGTGCTGCGCTCCGATGGCAGCCTGCTGGCAGGCGATCTGCTGCCCCCCGTGCTCTCCCCAGGGGAGGACGACATCTACCGGTTCAGCGACCTCACGCACCAGAACCAGAAGCTGCGCGCCGTGCGCCTGCGCCTGGACAAGCCCGGCGAGGACTTCGAGGTCGTCATCGTGGCCACCACCCATGGCCGGCAGGGCATGCTGCGCAGCCTGCTTTTGTATTCGGGTTCCTCCCAGCTGCTGCTGCTGCTGGCGCTGGCGGTGTGGCTGCGCCGCTCGATCACGCGCGACCTGCAGCCGCTGGCGGCATTCCAGAACGCCCTGGACCACCGCCATGCGCGGGACCTGGCCCCAGTACAGATAGCCACCTCCACGCGGGACATGCAGCGCATGAGCGCCGCAGTCAACGACCTGCTGGCCCGGGTGGCGCAAGGCATCCGAGCCCAGCGGGAGTTTGCTGGCAACATCGCGCATGAGCTGCGCACACCGCTGGCAGGCATCAGGGCGCAGGCCAGCTACGGGCTGGCGCAAAAGGATGCGCAAGCATGGCGCGAGCAACTCACCGGCATTGTGCGCAGCGAAGCCAGGGCCAGCCATCTGGTGGACCAGCTGCTGGCCCTGGCCCTGGCCGACGAAGCCATGGCGCCCCAATGGGTGCAGCTCGACGAACTGGTGCAAGAGACCGTGCTGCGCTTCCTGCCGCGCGCCGATGCCGCCGGAGTGGACCTAGGCGCCCGGGGGCTGGAAATGCCACTGGCCCTGCGCAGCTACCCTGTGCTGCTCGAAGGCATCCTCAACAACCTCATCGACAATGCGCTGCGCTATGGCAGGGTGCAGGGCTCCGCCACCAAGGCACAGATCACCGTGGAACTGCGGCAAGAGGGCGAATGCATTGCACTGTCCGTGATTGACAACGGCCCCGGCATCGCCGCGTCGCAGCAAGCGCAGCTGATGGAACGCGGCGCGCAGGGACTCGACGGCAACCGCCTGGGACAGGGAGCGGGGCTGGGGCTCTCGATCGTTGCGCGCTATGCCCAGCTGCTGGATGCACAGTTGCACATGGAACCAGGTCCGGACGGCTCGGGCCTGGCCATGGTGCTGCTGCTACCTGGCCCCGTGCAGGCCAAGGCAGGCAGATGAAGCGCCAGGGCGCGAACCGCCTGAACGTAATGCCTGCACGCAGGCTACGCTTAGGCAGGCTGCGCCCTCAAAGCATCAGTGGTCGCGTGCGGCCACGGCGTGGTCCGAGAAATCACTGAACACGCCATCCACCCCCAGGTTGAAAAACAGCTTGTACTCTGCCTTGGGGTCACCCTTGAAGTCCGATGCCAGGCGTTTGGCTTCGCTGCGGAAGGTGTACGCATGCACGAACAGGCCAGCGGCGTGGGCGTTCTTCACCACGTCGGTGGGCGCCATCATCACGCGGTCGCGGTCGTCGATCTTGCCGTCGCCGTTGAGGTCGTCCGGCTTGCCATCCTTGTTGGCATCCACCTGCTTGGAAGGAATCAGATACGGCTTCCAGGGGCCGATACCATCGGCGTAGGTCTTCACTTCTTTCAGACCCGCGGGCGTGAGCAGGCTGGCAAAGTTGCGCGCATCGCCGGCCACGGCAAAGTCGTAGGGCTTGTCGTAGGGTGCCACCAGCGACATGCTGCCATCGGCGTTGACATCGTCGGCATCCACCAATTGCACCAGGCGCAGCTGGGTCTTGGTGCGCAGGTATTTGAGGTTGGAGACTTCAAATGACTGCAGGATGACCGGGGACGTCTTGGTGGTGTAACCGTACTTGGCCAGCGTGGCGAGAAGGCGGTCTTCCAGCTTCAGGCCCAGATTGACGTGGTACGTGGGGTGCTTGGTTTCGGGATACACGCCCACGGTGCGGCCGGCCTTGACGCCCTCGCTCTTGGCAAGGTCCAGAACTTCATCGAGCGTGGGGATCTGGTATTTGCCGTTGAACGACGGGTCGCGGTCCGCCATGGGCTGAATGGCACGCAAGGTCTTGATCTCGGCCAGGGTGAAGTCCGAGGCAAACCAGCCCTCTTCCTGCACGCCATCGACCACCTTCTTGGTCTTGCGGCTGGCAAATTCTGCGCGGGTGGACACATCGGTGGTGCCCGTGATGTTGGGTTCGTGGCGGGCGATGAGCACGCCATCTTTGGTGGCAACCAGATCGGGCTCGATGAAATCAGCGCCCAGCTCGATGGCTTTCTTGTAGCTCTCGAGCGTGTGGTCGGGCAGATAACCGCTGGCGCCGCGGTGGCCGATCACCAGCGGCCGCTCACCCATCAGCGTGGGGTAACTCACGCCATCGCTGCCGCCGCACGCCACCAGCGCAGCGGCCACGGTCAAAATCAGAACGCCGGCTTTTGCGGCTTGTTGTTGATGCATCTCGTCCATCTCTCTCAGGTGTGGTTGAAGCAAGAGACTGTGGTGTGAGAACGTGACACAAGAATGACATGCGCACGCACCAAAACCGAGCACCCACACGCACCAAAACACAGCAACCCCACCGAAATGCCCCAGTTCCGCGCACAGTTGGTGCATGAGCACATGTCTTTTTGACATAATCCGGTGCCACAACGCCGCATTCTTCGTTTTTTGCACAGAAAGTCTCTTTTCCATGAAGTACGAGTCCGTCGACAGCTTCCTCGCGCAGGTCGCACAGCGCAACCCGGGTCAACCTGAATTTCTGCAGGCTGTCACAGAAGTCATGGAAAGCCTCTGGCCCTTCATTGAAAAGCACCCGCGCTATGCGGAGCACGGCCTGCTGGAGCGGCTGGTGGAGCCGGAGCGGGTGGTCATGTTCCGCGTATCCTGGGTAGACGACCACGGCGCCGTGCAGGTCAACCGCGGCTACCGCATCCAGCACAGCATGGCCATTGGTCCTTACAAGGGCGGCTTGCGCTTTCACCCCTCGGTCACCCTGTCGGTGCTGAAGTTCCTGGCCTTCGAGCAGACGTTCAAGAATGCGCTGACCACGCTGCCCATGGGCGGTGGCAAGGGCGGCTCCGATTTCGACCCCAAGGGCAAGAGCCCCGGCGAAGTCATGCGCTTTTGCCAGGCCTTTGTCACCGAACTGTTCCGCCATGTGGGCGCCGACACCGATGTGCCGGCCGGTGACATCGGCGTGGGTGGCCGCGAAGTCGGCTACATGGCCGGCATGTACAAAAAGCTCAGCAACCGTGCTGACTGCGTGTTCACAGGCAAGGGCCTGTCGTTCGGCGGCTCGCTGATCCGCCCCGAGGCCACGGGCTACGGCACCGTCTACTTTGCCCAGGAAATGCTCAAGACCCGCGGTCAATCGTTTGATGGCAAGACCGTTTCCGTGTCGGGTTCGGGCAACGTGGCGCAGTACGCAGTGGAAAAGGCCATGGCCCTGGGCGCCAAGGTGGTGACGGTGTCCGACTCCAGCGGCACCGTGTACGACAAGGACGGCTTCACGGCCGAAAAGCTGGCCATCCTGATGGATGTGAAGAACCACAAGTATGGCCGCGTCAACGACTACGCCCAGCTGGTGGGCGCCGAATTCCAGGCCGGCAAGACGCCATGGCATATCGCCGTGGACGTGGCCCTGCCCTGCGCCACGCAAAACGAACTCAATGCCGACGATGCCGCCACGCTGATCAAGAATGGTGTGCTGTGCGTGGCCGAAGGCGCCAACATGCCCTCCACCATCGAAGCCGCCAAGGCGTTTGAAGCCGCTGGCGTGCTGTACGCACCCGGCAAGGCCTCCAACGCGGGTGGCGTGGCGACTTCGGGCCTCGAAATGAGCCAGAACGCAGCCCGCCTGTCGTGGCCTGCCGAAGAAGTGGATGCCCGCCTGTTGCAGATCATGCAAGGCATCCATGCCGCCTGCCTGAAATACGGCCAGCGCGCCGACGGCACGGTCAGCTACATTGACGGCGCCAATATCGCCGGCTTCGTGAAGGTAGCTGACGCCATGCTGGCGCAGGGCGTGGTGTAAGCGCAGGGCATCGCGCAAGCGCAAGCCAGCGTTCGCATACCGAACCCAGGGGGCATCAGCCCCCTTTTTTTTTGGCTGCGGACGCTGGGCAGGCTATGCTCCCCATCCGGTACCAAATTGCCATACCTCACGGGATTCACAGTGGATATCTTCAGCTTTCTGAACGCCATGGTCGAAAAGGGCGGATCTGACCTCTTCTTTAGCGTGGGCGCCCCCGTCAATCTCAAGATTGAAGGCGTGACCCACCCCTTGAAAATGCCCGTCCTGCAGCCCGGGCAGGTCAAGCAGCTGGCTTATTCGGTCATGAACGAAAAGCAGATCAGCGAATTCGAGGCCAAGATGGAGATGAACCTGTCTGTCTCGGCCGCCAATCTGGGGCGCTTTCGGGTGAATGTGTTCGTGCAGCGTGGCGAAACCGGCATGGTGGTGCGCTATATCAAGAACAAGATTCCGGCGCTGGCAGCGCTGGGCCTGCCCCCGGTGCTGGAAAAAATGGTGCTGCGCAAGCGCGGGCTGGTGCTGGTGACCGGGGCCACGGGCTCGGGCAAATCGACCACGCTGGCGTCCATGATCAACTACCGCAACGAAAACGTGACCGGGCACATCCTCACCATCGAGGACCCGCTGGAGTTTCTGCATGCCCACAAACGCTCGGTGGTGGACCAGCGTGAAGTCGGCATCGACACCCTTTCGTACGAAGAGGCACTCAAAAATGCGCTGCGCGAGGCCCCGGATGTGATCCTGATCGGCGAGATCCGCGATCGCAACACCATGAAGCAGGCCATTGCCTACGCGGAAACCGGCCACCTGTGCCTGTCCACACTGCACGCCAACAATGCCAACCAGGCAATGGAACGGGTCATCAACTTCTTCCCCGAAGACGCACACCGCCAGTTGCTCATCGACCTGAGCCTGAATCTGGTGGGCGTGGTGTCGCAGCGGCTGATTCCGGGCCTGCACGAAAAGCTGGTGCCTGCAGTCGAGGTCATGCTCAACTCCCCCTACATCGCCGACCTCATTGCCAAGGGCGAGTTCTCGGCCATCAAGGAGACCATGGGGCGCAGCACCGAAGCGGGCATGTGCACCTTCGACCAAGCGCTCTATGCGCTCTACACCGAGGGCCGGATCGGGCTGGAGGAAGCACTGCACAACGCCGATTCGCGCACCGACCTGGCCTTGCGCGTGCGGCTGGCCGCCGGCGTGAACCCATCGGATGCAGGGGGGCTGTCCATCGACACTTCCACGCCGTTCCAGCCTGCGTCCCGACTGTCCTGAGTCACCCTCCCACGCGCTGCGCACCGGGGTCTGGCAAGGCCTGGGCCAGCCACTGCACCTGATACCCTTTCACGCATGTCTGACGTTTCCACCGCCCCGGCGCGCACGGGCGCCGCGGCCATGCCGGCTTGGCTGGTCATCGGCTTGCTGGCGCTGTTGCTGGGCCTGCAGCCGGTCACCACCGATCTGTACCTGCCCGCACTGCCCGCCCTCAAGGATCAGCTGCAGGCCAGCATGGCGCAATCACAGCTCACGCTGATGGCGCTGCTGCTGTCCTTCGGCTGCTCGCAGTTGGTGTGGGGGCCGCTGTCGGACCGCTGGGGGCGCCGCCCCGTCCTGCTGGCGGGGCTGGCGGCCTATGTGCTGGCCGCGCTGGGCTGCGCGCTGTCGCAATCCATGGAATCACTGATCGCATGGCGCACCGTGCAAGGCGCCGCGATGGGCGCCGGCGTGATGGGCGCGCGTGCCGTGGTGCGCGACCTGTACGCCCCGGTGGAAGGGGCCCACGCCATGTCCCGCGCGCTCACGGGCCTGGGCATCATTGCCTGCCTGAGCGGTCCGCTGGGTGGCCTGCTGGCAAGCCACCTGGGCTGGCGCGCCACGATGGCCGCGCTGGGCTGCTTTGGCGGCCTGGCGCTGCTGCTGATCCTGCTGCGTTTTGAAGAGACCCTGGCCCGCCCCAACCCGCTGGCGCTACACCCCGCGCACCTGCTGCGCACCTGGGCACAGATCCTGCGCCACCCCACATTTCTGGCTTTTTCGGCCACCACCACCTTCACCTATGCGGGCCTGTTCACCTACCTGGCAGCCTCGTCGTTCACCTTCATCCAGGTGCTGGGCTGGAGCCCCGCGGCCTATGGGCTGCTGCTGGCGTGCAATGCGGCCCTGTACATCACCGGCACCTTTGTGTGCCGACGGCTGCTGGCACGCTGGGGCCTGCGCCGCAGCATGGCGCTGGCCGGACTGCTTAGTGCCACCGGCGGCACGCTGATGGGCGTGGCGGCGCTCGCCGGCGTGCAAAGCGGCTGGGCCTATGCCCTGCCCTTCATGCTGTTCCAGATGGCGCACGGTATCCACATGCCCTGCAGCCAGAGCGGCGCAGTCGGCCCGTTCCCGCACGCGGCCGGCACGGCCGCCGCGCTCAATGGCTTCGCCATGATGCTGATGGCGTTTGGCATGGGCCTCTGGCTGGGCCAGCGCATGGACGGCACGGTGCTGCCACTGGCCCTGGGCGTGTGGTTCTGGAGCCTGTGCCTCGCTCTCGCAGCCTGGACTCTGGTGCAGAAATTCGGCGAGCCCGCCAAGGCATGAGCAATCACCTGCCCACCATCGCCATCGCCGGCCCCACGGCCTCGGGCAAGACGGCCGCCGCCCTGGCATTGGCCACCGTGCTGGCGCCACGCCTGCCAGTCGAGATCATCAGCGTGGACTCTGCCCTGGTGTACCGGGGCATGGACATTGGCACGGCCAAGCCCACGCGCGCCGAACAGGCCGCCGTGCCGCACCACCTGATCGACATCCGTGACCCGCTGCAGGCTTACAGCGCGGCCGAGTTCGTGCAGGATGCCCAGCGGCTCATCGCCGAGATCCGTGCGCGCGGCGCCCTGCCGGTGCTGGTGGGCGGCACCATGCTGTACTTCAAGGCGCTGTTTGACGGCATCGACGACATGCCCCCGGCCGACCCCGCCGTGCGCGCACAGCTCGAAGCCCAGGCGGCCGAACAAGGCTGGCCAGCACTGCACGCCGAACTGGCCCGCGTAGACCCCGCCACCGCCGCCCGCCTGGCACCCGCCGACAGCCAGCGTATCCAGCGTGCGCTGGAGGTGTGGCATGTCTCGGGCCTTCCCCTCTCGCACTTTCATACTATAAAAAAAGGAGCAGACAGCCAAGACAAGGTAATGGCTGCAACCCTTTTTTCCTTGGAACCCGCGCACCGTACCTGGCTGCACGAACGCATTGCCCGGCGCTTTGACACCATGCTGGCCGAAGGCTTTGTGGACGAAGTACGCCAATTGCGCGCACGCGGCGACCTGCACCCCGATCTGCCCGCGATGCGCTGCGTGGGCTACCGCCAGGCCTGGGAAGCGCTCGATGCGCAGGCGGCGGCAGGCCCGGGAGCGCCGCTGGACCTGACCGGGCTGCGCGAGCGCGGCCTTGCCGCCACCCGCCAGCTCGCCAAGCGCCAGATCACCTGGTTGCGCAGCATGCCCAACCACCACGCCATCGCCTGCGACGCGCCCGATGCCACTGCGCGCTTGGTGCAGGCGGTAATGCAGCACCTGGAGCAAGCCGAACCATGAGTGGTCCGCTGCGCGTCGAGGCCCTGGCCAAGCACTATGGCAACACGCCGGTGTTTGCCAACGTGCAGTTCACCGTGCAGCCGGGCGAGTTCGTGGCCATCGTGGGCGACTCGGGCGTGGGCAAATCCACCCTGCTCAACTGCCT
>DAOPUP010000010.1:0-17172 GCA_035350655.1 Acidovorax sp.
ATAGAAGCCTTCGTACAGAACCTCCAGATATTCAGGGTGATTCTTCAGAATTTCGTTGTGAATGGCGACCGTGCTGACCAGGCTGCTCATACCGCCCTCTTTGGCCTTTTCGATGCACAGCAGCGAGACGACATCGGCCAGGTCCGTGTGCGGATCCAGCAACTGATTGGTGGTGTTGTTGCGGCGATTGGGGTCTGACGTATTGAGCGCCAGATCCGTAACTGCCGCCACAAAATCGCCCGCAACGTTGTGCGATATCACCTGTCCCATGTGCGTGCCAATACCCCAGTAGATCGTCTTGATCTCATCGAGCGTGTAGCGCGTGACCGGAAACCCTTTGAGCAGGACAAAGCCCCGTCCGTTGCGGATCTGATCGTCAATCCTGTGCAGCTTGGCGGCCAGGGTGGGCAGGGGAAAATCTTCCTTGGCGAACTCACCCCAGGTCAAACCTTGGGTCTGGACACCCCGAAGGGCCTGATCGATCTCTTCCAGTTCGGTGGCATCGAGAAAATAGGTCCAGGAACTGTCGTTCTTCACGTCAGCGGCCTTCCAGGCCGTTGCATCCTGAACCAGGGTGCGGAGGATGGGTTTTTTCATTGTTCAATCTCTGTATTGGTTGGAGAGTCAAGGCTTTGAGTGCACGAGCGCGGGGCTGGAATCACTGGTTGATGGGAGGCACTTCCCAATCGACCAGGGGACCGAACTGCTGGCCACCGAAGAGGTCTGTGTCCGCCGGATCGCCAGAGGTCACCAGCCGCGGGACGGTCACCTTGATGGCATTGCCCGGTGCGTAGTTGAAGAGCCTGACTTTGGATTCATCGACCTTGAAGAAGGCCGCCATGGCAGCCTTGTTGATCACGCCGCTTGCGACGACATGCTCATAGCTCTTGGCATCAGGAAACATGATGTCCAGAGTCAGTTGAAATGGGCCGGCATTCTTGGTCCGGATGAGTTTTGCGATGTCGCGCAGACGTGGCATGGTCAAGCCTCCTCGTAACGGATAGGGTGCAGTTCAAGCGGGTTGTCCAGTTCGACCACGTGGTTGAGGACAAACTGGTAGGCCTCGCCCAGATTCCAGAAATGCGGTGCAATGGGAAATGCGAGGTTGGACAGCAGCCCTTGCCACTGGGGAACCGAGTGGTGCAGGACCATGTGGGCCGCCTGCCCCGCGATGGCGTAGGCCACCTCCTGGGTTTTTGCCAGCGTCACCATCAGCAGACCGATTTCATTGCCCACACGATCAGGGAAGGGCTCACGATCTCCCATGACACCGGACTTGCCATACAGCTTGTAGTGAATCTGGTACTGGCCGCGAATCGATGGTCCATAGACGGCCTCGACGTTCTCGGCGATGTGGTCCTTGAGGCCCTCAAACCAGCTGTCGAACTGCTCCAGGATGACCGGGTCCCTTACGCCGCCCAACACCATGGCGCGATAGCCAATCAGGCTCGCGCCTTCCAGCTTCACGGTGTAGGGCATCGGGCGGAACTGGCTGCCAGTGACCTTGACCACGCGGTCGGACACGGCCTCGTACCTGGCCTGCGTGAGGTCCATCTCACCGCCGGGCTCCAGCATCCTGTAGGGATCCGCCGTTTCGTAGAGCGCGTGTGCCGCCACACTCAAAGGTGAACACTGCTGTGTTGGGCTGACGGGCTCCAGCGTGAAGCACTCATCGGTGATGGTGCAAATCATCCCCTCGGGCTTTTCCATGGTCACGACGGCCGCACCGCCACACTCCATGATCTTGGCTGCATGCCAGCACAAGCCCGCGGGAAATCCACGGGCGACGGGTATGGCGGCAAAAATTGCCGCGTCCGTGGAACGGCCGGCCAAAATCACATCTGCACCTCCCTCCAGAGCTGCGACATAGGCCTCTGCGCCCATCATGGCCACGATATGGTCGGCGCCCGTCAAGACGTCTTCGCTGATCTCTGGCGCGGGGTCCAGCGGTCGAATTTTTCCCTCGCGGTATTTCTTCAGCAGCATGTCCCGAGGGGGCTCAGACTCGATCACCGCAATGCGGAAATGCAGGCCCTCTTCCTGCGCGATCTCCAAAACGATCTCGCGCACCCAGTTCAGATTCCAGTTGCCGCCACTGCCGCCACAGGAGCCAATCAAGAGCGGCACCTGGATGGAGCGCGCGCCCGTCACCAGAATGCGCAGATCCCGCTTGATGGCGGCACGAGAGAAAAAGGGCTTGTTGCCGCCCAGGTTGGCGGGCCCACCGTCGGTCGAGCCAGCGTCGCAGCCGATGAAGGCAAGGTCCCGCGCCAGTGCCGCCCTGAAATGGTTTTCGGAAAAACCCACCCCGAGAACGCCGGTTGGCGAGAGATACCGGATCTGTCTTGTCATGTCATTTTTCTCCGCAGAGGTGTTCACGAAAACACCTGTTATCAATATCAAAAGTTATCGAAAGATCAAAAAAAACCGTCACATCACCCGGGAAAGGAAAGTCCGCAGCCGGTCGGTCTTGGGGTTGGAGAGGGTCTCCTGGGCAGGCCCCTGCTCAATGATGCGTCCGCCCTCCATGAAGACCACGCGGGTGGCAATCTCCCGTGCAAAGGCAATTTCGTGGGTCACGATCACCATCGTCTTGCCGGCCTTGGCCAGATCGGAGACCACACTCAGGACTTCACCGACGAGTTCGGGGTCCAAGGCGCTCGTGGGCTCATCAAACAGCATCACCTTGGGGCGCATGGCCAACGCACGGGCAATCGCCACGCGCTGCTGCTGCCCCCCGGACAACATCTGGGGGTAAGCCGTCACCTTGTCGGCCAGGCCCACACGTCCCAATAGATGGCGCGCGCGCGTCCTGGCATCTGCCGGCGAATCGCCCAGAACCTGCGCCGGTCCTTCCATGACGTTCTCTTCAACGGTCATGTGAGGGAACAGCACGAACTGCTGAAACACCATTCCCAGTTGCCGGCGTTGCCTTGCAATATCTCGCGGCCCCAAGGCGCGCAGATGTGCGCCTTCGTGTCGGTAACCCAGCAACTCACCATCGAGATAGATAGCCTCACCCTCAATGGTTTCGAGCTGGTGGATACAGCGCACTAACGTGGACTTCCCGGAGCCCGATGGACCGATGATTGCGACCACCTCGCCCTCATCGATATCCAACGAAACCGCATTGATAACCTGCAAGCTGCCGTACCGTTTGACGACGTTGTTCAATCGCAGCACATGCCGCTGGGGGCTGGCTGATGTGTCGAGGGTTTGCATGAAATGCCTTGTTCGATTTAAGTGTGCGCAGATGCCGGGGTAACCTCGGTGGTGTCGCGGCGATGTCCCTTGGAGTAATAGCGCTCCAGTCGGGACTGGAATGCATACAGCAGGGTGATCACGGCCAGATACCAGAAGACGGCCACCAGCAACAACGGAACAATTTCATAGGTCCGGTTGTAGATGATCTGCACCGAGTGCAACAGATCATTCATCGCAATCACGCTCACCAAGGCAGTAGCCTTGGCCATGCCGATCACCTGGTTGCCCGTTGGGGGGATGATGAAACGCATGGCTTGCGGAAAAATGATCCGGAAAAAAGCCTTGGCAGGCGTCATGCCCAGCGCACGCGCAGCGTCATGCTGGCGGGTGTCCACCGAAGAGAGCCCTGCACGGACGATTTCGGTCATGTACGCGCCCTCGGCCAGCCCCAGGCCCAGCAGCGCAGCCAGGAAAGGGGTGATCACGGCATTGGTGGACCATTCAGCGAACGGAGCCATGAAGGGAACACCCAGGGTGATCTTGGGCACCAGGTAGGCCAGGTTGTACCAAAAGATCAGCTGGATCAGCAACGGCGTCCCCCGGAAAGCCCACAGATAGGTCTGCGCCGCCACACGGCCCGGCTTGAAGTCCGACAACAATGCGAGCGCTGCAATGGTGCCGATCACGGTCCCGACCACCATCGCGACGACCGTCAGCAGCAAGGTGGTTCCCAAGCCCTGCAAGACATTCGCAGAGAACAGGTATTTGCCCACCACAGCCCATTCGAAGCGCGGATTGGTGAACATGAAGTACACCACCTGCAACGCCATGAGGACCAGCAATACCGTGACACACCAGCGCAATGGACTCGTGCGGTGGCGGGCGGTTGCCACGTCGGTTGAATCCCCGGGGGTCTCGGACAGACGGGGGGCGAGCGTGGAAGAAATAGCCATAGCGCCTTGCATCATGGTGCTCACTTCACACTCGAGGGATTGAGCCGTGGTTCGGGAGCCTTGGTCAGACTCAGGCCCCATTTGTCCATGATCCGGGCATACTCACCTGAGGCCCAGATCTGCTTGAGCGCCTCATGCAGCACGGGACTGAGTTCCGAATTCTTCTTGAGAACGAAGCCCTGGTTCAAAACCCCGAGCCCATCGGTTTCATCGGTCTGGATGGTGAATCTGCCAGCATTGCGCTGCTGCAAATACAGTGCGGCGGCAAGCTGCATGCCGGCGACATCCGCTCGGCCCGATTGCGCCGCCAAAACAGTGGCATTCTGATCCGATAGCGGCACCATTTGGAGGGGCGCCCGCTTGCCAGCCGTGCAGCGATCGCTGACCTTTTTCGCATACTCCTCCTGCGCCGAACCCGCGGGGTAAGAAATACGCAGTCCGCACAGATCATCCAGCTTCGAGGTTTTTTTCCCTGCAGCAACGGGCAGGACAAAAGCCGGCTTGCTCAGCAGCCAGGTCAGGATGTCGTAGCGCTCCTCGCGCGCCTTGGTCGAGAGCAGCGGGCCAGCCGAAAGGTCGTAGCGCCCCGTGTCGATACCCGCCAGCATCGCAGGCAGATTGCTCACGATCGTGAGTTCGATCTTCACCCCGAGCAAAGGCTCCAACGCCTTGGCCATGTCGGCATCGAGGCCGGTCACCGTCTTGCCGTCGTCTCCCACGATCCGATAGGGCGCAAAGGAGTCCCCCACCATTTTGAGGACCTTCGCGCTCTTGACGGATGCCGGCAGCCGCTCAAAAAGTGCGGTAGATTCCCCCTGCGCATGGGCTCCGAGGCAGGTCAACAAAGCGGTGGCAGTGAGCATTCCTACCGACAGCGCGCGTCGGACCCGCGTCGCAGCACGCACACCGATGGGTCGCGGAACATGGGCAATTTTTGAGGGCATGGCAGTCTCCGGTTTGCTAGTCTTTTGAATGAATCCGTTTTGTCCTAGATCAAATGTTATCAATAACATTTGTGATCATATCAGTGGTTACCCTAGACTTGAATGCTTGGCTCAAAATCACCAGGATGCGCCCTGCGCTGGATCCTATGAACGAATCGCTCACCAACTCACCCCTGCCGGCTGTTTCGGCCCGCCCCCCCGCCGACACGCTCTCCAAGGCAAGCACCCTGCTGGACCACATGCTGACGCCTGAAATGGCTGGATTTCGGTTGCTCAAGTTGACCAACTTAATGAGCCGCCCGTTTTTTGGCCAGTTTGCAAAACAAAATGATCTGACCTTGAACGAGTGGCGATCCATCGTGGTGCTGGCAAACCGCCCCGGCAGTGCGGCGCAAGACTTGAGCGCCGCCACGGGACTGCACCCGATGAACGTCAGTCGCGCGGTGATTGCCCTGCGCAAGCGGGCACTGGTGGAAGAGGCCCGTGATCCTGACAACCATCGGCGCATCCTGTTGTGGCTGACACACCGTGGTGACGAGCTCTTCAAGTCCATCGCTCCACATTCAGAAGTGCAGAACAAACGGCTTTTCGATGTGCTGTCACAAGACGAACTGACGGCTTTCGTCCGCACACTTGACAAGCTGACTGCGCGCGCACAAGAAATCACCCAAGACGACTGAGGCGCCACTGGCGGGCACTGCAATGGCTGTCAGCGCAAACGGCTGGAGCCGGGCACCACAATGCGCCGAGGCAGGGCTATCGACGGGGACAGCGCCCACTGGTTGTGGGCTCGCGGGCAGGCATGGTGGTGGAACTCCGGGCGCGGCCAGAGGTTTCTGCCCACACGGCCGACGCAGCGATCATGCAGGGTGGGATCCAGAAACAACGCTGAAGAGTTCGCACTCCGCGTCGCCAGGGCGGTCGCTGATGGAAAATGTCCCGTTGCCCTGCTCAGGTCCTGTCAAACGCCCGCGGACAAGGCGGCAAACCCTTCAACCTTTACACCGCAAAAGCGTGCTCCTTCTTGGGCGGGCGATGCAGGCGATTGACTTATGGTTGCTCCCGCGCTCATTGGCGTGAAAAGCGGCGCGACAGCCAAGACAGCGGCAGGCAGATCAGCAAATAAAACAGGCCGACAAAGCAGTACACCTCGAAAAAATACGGGCGCCACCCCGTATCTGCCACCACGGTCTTGGCTGCGGCCAGTACATCAAACACTCCGATGATGGCCACCAGCGAGGTATCTTTGACTGCGCCCACAAACACTCCGAGCGCCGCGGGTGCGGCCAAACGCCGCGCCTGTGGCAGTACTACGGTGGCCATGACGGTGGATGGACGCATGCCCAGGGCCATGGCCGCCACGCTTTGGCTGTGCGGTACGGCTTGCAGCGCCCCCCGCAGCACCTCGGCCAACATGCAGCTGGTGTGCAGGACAATGGCAAACAGGGCCAGCTGGAACTTGGCGTTGGCCCAGTCCCCTCCAAAAAAGATGGGAATCCAAAATGACGCCACCAGCAGCTGCACCACCAAAGGAATGCTGCGCACGGCATCCATCACCGCAGTGACCGGCACTTGCAGCCAGCGGTTGCTGCTACGACGCATCAGCGCCAAAGCGACGGCCAAGGGCAAAGCCAGCACGATCGCCAGCAGCGCCATGGCCATGGTCGCCAGCAAGCCTCCCCAAGAAACGACGGGCAAGGCGGGCCACACACCGACCACCCCTGCCAAAACCAGCACCACAGCAAGCGCGCCCAAAAACACCAGCACTGCCCGCACGCGCAGCACCATGCGCGGCAGCATCAACACCACGATCACCCCGGCCAGCAAGGCACAGGCCCAACCCGCTTGCCCTCGCTGCTCTGGCGCAATCGTGCCAAAAGTCAGCAGTGGCACGTTGTGCGTAACGACGGCCCAGCAGGCGCCAGTGGCATCCGCACAGGCGTCGGCCCTGCCCGTCCACACGGCATCGATGATGGCCCATTGCAGCCCATGCCATAGCAAGCACAACCCACCCACCGTCAGCCATGCCGTGAGTACGGCTCGCCCTGGAGCGGCCCACAATGCCATGCGGCTCCATCGTGGCATGTGCAGCACTTGCCCCAGGCGCAAGGTGCCAGCGCTGTCCACGCTGTAGCGAATCACCCTCGCGTTGTACTGCGCAAGACCCCACGCCAAAAGCACACCCAACACCACGTAAAAGGCCATGGCCAACGTCATGCCTTCAATGGCACGGCCCGTTTGCGTGATGGTGGTGTTCACCATCGCCATCAACTCCTGGTAACCGATGGCAATGGCCAAAGTGCTGTTCTTGATGAGCATCAGACACTGGTTGGCATACGGTGGCACCGCCACGCGCACTGCATAGGGGTAGACAACCTGGCGTGCCAGCGTCCAACCATCCATGCCCAGCGCCTTGCCCGCGTTGACCTGCCCTACGGGCACAGACATCACCCCCCCTCGCACCACATCGGAAATGAACACCGAGTGAAACACGGTCAAGCCCAGCAACAAGGTTGTCAGTTCGGGGCTCAGGCTCCAGCCCCCGCGCAGGCCCAATCCCGCTTGCCGGGGAATATCCCATGCCCACGCAGCATCGTCTTGTAGGCCCCATGTCAGCAGCAGCGTCAGGCCTACCGCCAGCCCCGCCCACAGCTTGCGCCGCGCGCCCCGCCAATGCCACAGGGCTGTCGCAGGCAACAACAGCCATAGAGGCCACCATGCACCCCCTTCCAGCAGCGGCAAGGCCAAACCACGGTTGGAGAGATAGATGCCCGGCAGCGGCTGCCAGGCTTCGCGCACCACGGGCAACTGCAACAGCAACGCATACCACATGAACATTTGCAACAGCACCGGTGTATTGCGAATGGGCTCGATCACCGCAACCAGCGCGCGGGCCAGCAAGGGATGGCGCGTTAAACGCAAAATCCCCAACAGCAGGCCAAGGCCCGTTGCCAGGGGAATCGCAATGGCAGCAATGGTGAGGGTGTTGATCACCCCTGCCACCATCAACTGCCAATAAGGGTCTTCGGCCGTTACCGCCCACAGACTTTCAGCAATTTGAAAACCTGCACGCTGGCCGAGAAAGCTGAAGTCCAGCAAACTCATTGGCGATACCACGACCCTGGGGCCGCAGCCTGTGCTGGATTACTGGAAAGGCGGTGCGTAAAACAGGCCGCCCTTGTTCCACAAGGCGTTCTGGCCCCGTTCCAATTTGAGCGGCGTCTTCGGCCCCACGTTGCGATCCCAGATTTCGCCGTAGCTACCAACGGCCTTGATGACGTTGTAAGCCCACTTTTCGTTCAGGCCAAAGGTCTTGCCGATACCGGCATCCAGGCCCAGCAGGCGGCGCACTTGCGGGTCTTTGCTGGTGCTGAAGCTGTCCACATTCTTGGACGTCACACCCAGCTCTTCAGCGGCCACTACCGCGTGCACCGTCCACCTGACGATGTCGATCCACTGCGTGTCGTTGTCGCGGACCCAGGGACTCAGGGGCGACTTGTTCACGCGCTCAGGCAAGATCACGAAGTCATTTGCATTGCCTGCACGGGCCGAGCGACTGGCAGCCAGAGTGGATGCGTCAGACAGGTACACGTCGCACCGGCCAGCGTAAAAAGCGTTTTCCAGCTCGACCAGGTTCTCGATCACCACAGGGCGGTACTTCATCTTGTGGGTGCTGAACCAGTCCACCAGGTTCTGCTCATTGCTGGTGCCCGGCTGGACGCAGACTTGAGCGCCGTCAAGCTCCTTGGCGCTCTTCACTCCCAGCTTCTTGGGCACCATAAAGCCTTGGCCGTCATAAAACACGATGGCGGGCGCCGTCACGTTCATGCCGGCATCGCGGCCCGAGGTCACGGTGGTGTTGCGGTTGAGCACATCAATCTCGCCCGACTGCAGAGCCGGAAAGCGCTGCTGAGAGCTCAGCGGCACATAACGCACTTTGTCTGGCGCATTGAGCACGGCAGCGGCCAGGGCCTTGCAAAAATCCACATCCAGACCACTCCAACGCCCTTGGCTGTCCGCCAGTGACAGGCCTGCCGAGCCTTGGCTCACCCCGCAAACCAGCTGGCCGCGCTTTTGGATAGTGTCCACCGTGGAACCGGGGCTCTGCGCAAGACAGACACCCCACCCAAAGCGGTAACGGCACCCACAGCGACCAAGGTGAATCGATGCATTAAATTTTTACGCAATTCAGACATGTTTTTTAGTAATTGAGTGCTGATTCATTACCCGACTGGAGTAACCGCACATTAATAAAAAAGACGGCGCATTGCATTAAATGCCACTGGCGACAAATCACACCAAAGCATTAAAACCACAACCCACACGATCTTCTGTCGGCAATTCTATTGAAATACGCACAAAAATCAGCACCTTCCATTAGACGGAATTTTGCTATGCATATGAATTAAAAAACGAAGCAAAATCTCGTGCCGATACAGGCCTGGACCCTAGAATTTTCACCATGACCACGTATTCCGAAGCGCCTGCATGGCAGCAAGCTTTCCGCAGCCACTTCCCCATTACGCAGCAAAAGATCTATGCCTGCCAGGCCTATTGCAGCCCGATAGCACCACGGGTCAGTGACGCCATGCAGCACTTCTTCTCCAGTCTGGCGATGGCCCGCGCTGACAAGCCCGAATGGCTGGCCGCCGCAGAGGGAGTACGCACCCAGGTCGCTCAGCTCATCGGCGGGAAAACCCGGCATATCGCCTTCACCAAAAACACGACCGAAGGCTTGAACATCATTGCCCAGGGCTACCCTTGGCAACCTGGTGACAACATGGTCATCGACGACCAAGAGCACCCAGTGAACTCGGTGCCCTGGCTCAACCTGCGCCACCGAGGCGTCGATGTGCGCGTGGCCCGCACGCAGGAGCGCCGCGTGACGGTGGATGCCCTTTGGTCGCGTGTCGACGCCAGCACCCGCATCGTTGCCGTTTCCTACGTGCAGTACAGCACCGGTGTGCGTGCTGATATCCAGACGCTGGCACAGCGCTGCCACGCACAAGGCATTCATTTGGTGGTGGATGGCATCCAGGGCGTCGGCTTGCTGCCCATGGAGGTCGAGAACTGGGGCATCAGCGCTCTGTCCTGTGGTGCCTACAAAGCACTGCAAGGGCCACTGGGCCTGGGCTTTGTGTATGTCGCGCCCGAGTTGCTGGCGCAACTGCGCCCCGCGCACTTTGGTCCCTCATTTGCCAACCGCATCGACAAGAATGTGGAGGGCTGGGAACTCCAATCCGCCCCCGGCGACGCGCGCTCGCTGGAGGGCGGCAACATCAACTACCCCGGCGTGTACGGCCTGGCCCAGGCACTGCTGATGCTTGAGGAAGCCCAGGTCGCCAACCTGGCCCCCTGGACGCTGGCACTGGCCGCCAGGCTGGACGCAGGCCTGCGCACCCAGGGTTTTCAGATGCTTTCGTCGAACCAGCCTGGTGAGAACAGCACGATCGTGTGCATTCGTCATCCTCAGGCTTTTGCGCTGCGCAAATACCTTTACGCCCAAAACGTCGTCTGCAATTTGCTCGACACCGGCTCCATTCGCTTCTCGATGGGCGGCTACAACACGCCCGGGGAGATGGACCGCATCTTGGAGATCACGGCCCGTTTCATGGCGGATCCGCAACTGCGCATGCAGCTCATGCTGCCTACCGCCAGCGTGGGTTATGCGCGCTGATTCCCCCGCACCAACGGCGCGCATCGCCTTGATTGGCTACGGCGCTTTGGGTCGCTACCTGTTGCGCCAGCTGACCGTTTTGCTGCCGCAAGCCCAGTTGGCGTTGGTGGTACGCCATCTGCCTGCGCAAGCACCCGCCCACGTGGCGCTGCTGACCGATGCCGCAATGCTGCAAGCCTGGCAGCCCACCCTGCTGATTGAATGCGCGGGCCACGGCGCCGTGCGTGACCATGCGCCAGCGGCGCTGCGTGCGGGTGTGGATGTCATCGTCGCCTCCGTCGGGGCCCTGGCCGATGGCGCCCTGCATACATACCTGCGAGATTGCGCTCGCGCTGGCGGCAGCCGCCTGATCGCCGTGCCAGGGGCTATTGGTGGCCTGGATGCGCTGAAAGCCGCACGCGGCGCAGGCCTGAGCCGGGTGCGCTACATCGGCCGCAAGCCCCCAATGGCCTGGGGCGGCACACCGGCAGCGGACCGCTTTGACCTGGCAGCAGTCCAAGCGCCGACGGTCATCTTTGAAGGCTCCGCTGGCGAATCCGCCCGCTCTTACCCCAAGAACGCCAATGTCACCGCCGCCGTGGCACTGGCCGGCGTGGGTTTCGAGCAAACACTGGTGACCTTGGTGGCCGACCCCAGCGTCACACAAAACTGCCACGAACTGGAAGTGATCGGCGCTTTTGGCGAGTTTCATATCCGCATGGCCAATACGCCCCTGCCTGAGAACCCCAAAACATCGTGGCTGACGGCGCTCAGCATCGAAGCTCAAATTCGCGATTATTTTGATATTTTTTAGAAAAACCCTATCGATTGAATTCAAGATGAACAGGCCGAGCGCACCACTTTTCCATTATTAAAATAATTAACAATTCAATGGCCTATTTTTTCATCATTGCATCGGCACGTCACAAGAAAAAAGCAGATGCATACAGGATCCGATAGCATCTCCTGCGAATCCGCCATCGACATGGATTCGATCCTTTGCCAAATCACTTCCCCGTTCGAAATTTTCCACTGACTCTTTCAAGAAAGAAACACATGCGCATTGAAACCCTGGCAGTCCACGCTGGCTACAGCCCCGATCCCACGACCAAGGCCGTGGCCGTTCCGATCTACCAAACCGTGGCCTACGCATTCGATAGCGCCCAGCACGGTGCGGATCTGTTTGACCTGAAAGTGCCGGGCAACATCTACACCCGCATCATGAACCCCACCACCGATGTGCTGGAAAAGCGCGTGGCGGCATTGGAAGGCGGCATTGCAGCTTTGGCGGTTGCGTCTGGCATGGCCGCCATCACAGCAGCCATCCAGACCATTGCGGAAGCCGGCGACAACATCATCTCCGCCTCCACCCTTTACGGCGGCACTTACAACCTGTTTGCGCACACCTTCCCACAACAAGGCATTGAAGTGCGCTTTGCCGATGCGCGCGACCCCGCAAGCTTTGGCAAACTGATCGATGCCAAGACCAAGGCCGTGTTCGTTGAATCCATCGGCAACCCTCTGGGCAACGTGACCGACATCCGCGCACTGGCCGACGTCGCCCACGCCCACGGCGTACCACTGATCGTGGACAACACCGTCCCGTCGCCCTATCTGTTGCGCCCCATCGAATTCGGTGCAGACATCGTCGTGCATTCCCTGACCAAATACCTGGGCGGTCACGGCACCAGCGTGGGCGGCGCCATTGTGGACAGCGGCACCTTCCCCTGGGCAGAGAACCGCGAGCGCTTCCCGCGCCTGAACGAGCCAGATGTCAGCTACCATGGCGTCATTTACACCGAAGCCCTGGGCCCTGCCGCCTATATTGGTCGTGCCCGCGTGGTGCCACTGCGCAACATGGGCGCGGCCATTTCGCCGCAAAACGCCTTCCAGATCCTGCAAGGCATCGAGACACTGGCCCTGCGCATGGACCGCATCTGCGAGAACTCGCAAAAGATTGCCGAAACCCTGCAAAACCACCCCAAGGTGGAATGGGTGCGCTACGCCGGTTTGAAAGACCACCCAGACCACGCCATCGTGCAAAAGCAATCCGGCGGCCGTGCGTCTGGCATCTTGTCCTTCAGCCTGAAAGCCAGCGCATCTGACGCACGCGCTGCGGGCGCGCGCTTCCTGGACGCACTGCAACTGTTCACCCGCCTGGTGAACATCGGCGATGCCAAGTCCCTGGCAACACACCCCGCTTCCACGACGCACCGCCAGCTTGATGCTGCAGAACTGGCCAAGGCCGGTGTGACCGAGGGCATGGTGCGTTTGTCCGTGGGCATCGAGCACATCGATGACTTGCTGGCCGACCTGAACCAAGCCCTCGACAAGGTCTGAGCCCGCCCTCGAACACGGGCATCAAAGAAAAAGCCGGCGCTCCTCCCGCCGGCTTTTTGCATGACGGCATTCACCCGCTTGGAATACGAACGCGCCGTTTCTGGGCCCCTCACTCGTTACCTTCACGTTCTTGGCCACAAAACAGGGTTGTGCCGCCACATCACTTCGCTGCGCGAAATGCGTGGCGTCCAAGCAGCGCAATTGGGGCGCTACGCGTGGCGGCTGTGCCCCTCCAAGCGCGCGCCGGTCATTCGACCGTCACGCTCTTGGCCAAATTGCGCGGCTTGTCCACATCGGTGCCGCGCGCGCAGGCGGTGTGATAAGCCAGCAGCTGCAGCGGCACCACATGCAGCAGCGGACTCAGGGGACCATAGTGCTCTGGCATGCGGATCACGTGAATGCCCTCGCTGCTTTCAATGCGGGTGTCGGCATCGGCCAGCACATACAGCACACCAGCGCGCGCGCGCACTTCCTGCATGTTGCTCTTGAGCTTTTCCAGCAGTGCATCGTTGGGCGCCACGGTCACCACCGGCATGGCGCTGGTCACCAGAGCCAGGGGGCCGTGCTTGAGTTCGCCGGCGGGGTAGGCCTCGGCGTGGATGTAGCTGATTTCCTTGAGCTTGAGGGCGCCTTCCAGGGCGATGGGGTAGTGCAACCCCCTGCCCAGGAACAGCGCGTTTTCCATGCGCGCAAAGTCTTCGGCCCAGCTGATGACCTGGGGCTCCAGCGCCAGCACGGCCTGCAGGGCCACGGGCAGGTGGCGCATGGCCTTGAGGTGGGCGGCCTCCTGCTCTGGCGTGAGACGGCCCTTGGATTGGGCCAGGGCCAGCGTCAGCAAAAAGAGGCCCGCGAGCTGGGTGGTGAAGGCCTTGGTGCTGGCCACGCCGATCTCGACCCCCGCGCGGGTGATGTAGGCCAGCTTGCATTCACGCACCATGGCGCTGGTGGCCACGTTGCAGATGGTCAGCGTGTGCTGCATGCCCAGGCTTTGCGCGTGGCGCAGCGCGGCCAGGGTGTCGGCAGTTTCGCCCGACTGGCTGATGGTGACCACCAGGGTGCGCGGGTTGGGCACGCTGTTGCGGTAACGGTATTCACTGGCCACTTCCACCTGGGTGGGAATGCCCGCGATTTCCTCCAGCCAGTATTTGGCAGCGCAGCCGCTGTAATAGCTGGTGCCGCAGGCCAGGATGAGCACGCTGTCGATCTCCTTGAACACTCGCCAGGCGGCGGCACCCGGCTCGCCATGCACGCCGGCGCCGTCAAACAGCTCCGGCACGATGCCCGCCACGCCCTCCAGCGTGTCGGCAATGGCCCGGGGCTGTTCAAAAATTTCCTTTTGCATGTAGTGGCGATAGGGCCCCAGCTCGGCCGCGCCGCTGTGCGCCTGCACGGTGCGCACGGGGCGTTGCGCAGAGTTGAGGCTTTCGCGCCCCTTGCCCCAGATCCAGTAGCGGCCCGGTTGCAGGTCGACCAGATCGCCTTCTTCCAGGTAGACAATCTGGTCGGTGACGCCGGCCAGGGCCATGGCATCGCTGGCCAGAAAATGCTCACTGCCATCCTTGCCCACACCCAGGATGAGGGGAGAGCCGGCACGTGCCCCCACCACGCGGTGGGGTTCGTCCTTGTGCATCACGGCGATGGCGTAGGCGCCATGGAGCTCTTGCACCGCCGCCCGCACCGCATCGAAGAGATCGCCGTTGTAATGGCTGTCCACCAGGTGCGCGATGACCTCGGTGTCGGTCTGGCTGGCAAACACATAGCCCCGGGCCTGCAGCGCGGCGCGCAACTCCTCGTGGTTCTCAATGATGCCGTTGTGCACCAGCGCCACGCGCCCGGGCGTGCCGGCAGCGGCACCGGTGCCGTGGCTGAAATGGGGGTGCGCGTTGTGCACGGCCGGGGCTCCATGCGTGGCCCAGCGGGTGTGGGCGATGCCGGTGGCGCCTTCGAGGTGCTCTGCCCGCACCTGCTCGAGCAGCTCGGCCACGCGGGCCGTGCTGCGCGCGCGCCGCAACCCGGCCGGGGACGCTGCATCGAGGCTGGCCGCATGCACCGCCACGCCGCACGAGTCGTAGCCGCGGTACTCCAGGCGCTGCAGGCCCTGGACCAGAATGGGAACGATGTTGCGCGAGGAAACCGCGCCGACGATGCCGCACATAGGAAAACTCCGGTGAAATGTGCTGCCATGTTACGGATTGCAAAGTTTAAATGGCAATCAAATATAGGCATCATTTGATTGAATATTTCATCCAACAAATAAATCGACTAAATATTTCATAAAATTTCAATTAATGGAATTAATCACATTAGATACCACCGACCTGCAGTTGCTCGACCTGCTGCAGCGCGACGCTGCGCAGAGCAACCTGGCGCTGGCAGAGCAGGTGCATGTATCGGCGCCCACCTGCCTGCGGCGCGTCAAGCGCCTGCACACCGAAGGCCTGATCGAGCGCCAGGTCGCCCTGCTGCAGCCCGACCGGCTGGCCGCGCTGCAGGGCCATGGGCTGTCGGTCATCGTGGAAGTGACGCTGGACCGCCAGGGCGCCGAATGGCTGGACGCCTTCGAGGCCCGGGCGGTGGCCGAAGACTGCGTGCAGCAATGCTGGCGCGTATCGCCAGGGCCAGATTTCATGCTGGTGCTGCACACCCACGACATGCCGGCGTACCTGGCCGTGTCGCAACGCCTGTTCACCGGCGACGCCAATGTGCGCAACGTCAAAGCCTTTTTTGCCACGCGCCGTGCAAAGTTTGAGACAAAAATACCGATAGCGCTTATCTGACAAACTTTTGTAGCTATTTTTTTTGAAGCAGCGACAGGTTCTGGCACCTGGCGCCAGCTTCCCGGATTGCCACGACGCCGGCCTGCGGCATACAGTAGCCTCAGCAGCTGCCCCGCGCAGCCCCACCGCGAAGGAAACGCCGCATGGAATTCAAGGACTACTACCAGGTGCTGGGCGTCAGCAAAACGGCCACCGCCGAGGACATCAAGAAGGCCTACCGCAAGCTGGCGCGCAAGTACCACCCCGACGTCAGCAAGGAAGCCGATGCCGTGGCCCGCATGGCCGAGATCAACGAGGCCAACGCCGTGCTCTCCGACCCCGAGAAACGCGAAGCCTACGATGCCCTGGGCCGCCAGGCGCCGCACCGTCCGGGGCAGGACTTTCACCCGCCGCCCAACTGGGATGCAGGCTTCGAGTTCTCTGACGGCGCCGGTGCGGCCGGCGGGCCCGACGGCGAATTCAGCGACTTCTTCGAGCAACTGTTTGGCCGCCGTGCACGCGCGCAGCGCGCGCGCAGCCAACACCGCGAGACACCGGGCGATACCCCATGGGGGGGTACAGTCCCCCCCTCGCGCGGCAACGATCACCACGCCAAGATCGAGCTCGATCTGCTGGACGCCTACCAGGGCGCCGAGCGCAGCCTGGCGCTGCGCGGCGCAAGGCTGGACGAGACGGGCCGCATGGTCCATGAAGAACGCAGCCTGCAGGTCAAGATACCCAAGGGCGTGCGCGAGGGCCAGCTCATCCGACTGACGGGCCAAGGCAGCCCCGGCATGGGCGGCGCACCCGCCGGCGACCTGTTCCTCGAAGTGCAATTTCGCCCCGATGCGCGCTGGCGCGCTGTCGACCGCGATGTGTACCAGCCCGTGGCCGTGGCGCCCTGGGAGGCCGAACTGGGCGCCATCATCGAGGTGCAAACCCCCGCTGGCGCCCTGGAGGTGACCGTGCCCGCGCACTGGAAGCCCGCACGCAAGCTGCGCCTCAAAGGCCGGGGCATTCCGGCCGCCACGCCCGGGGACCTGTATCTGGAACTCACAGTCACCCTGCCCCCGGCCCAGAACGAAGCCGAGCGCACCGCTTACACCGCATTCGCCCAAGCCTTTGCCCGCTTCAACCCGCGCACCACAACGGGAGCCTGACCATGACACCTGCCCCCCTCACCGCCCTCGCTCAACCCGGCGAACTGCTGGACGACGCGGCCGAACTCACCGTAGAGGCCCTGGCGCGCGCCTGCCGCATGGATACCGACTGGGTCATCGCGCGACTGCAAGAGGGTCTGCTGCAGGCCGGCGCCATGC
>DAOPUP010000011.1:0-4984 GCA_035350655.1 Acidovorax sp.
GTCTGGGGCTTGACGGCCCACACCACGATCTGTGCCCGCTGCAGCGCTGGGCCGGCTTCGGCCTGGGCTTCGATGCCATAGTTCTTGCGCAGTGCCTCACGCGCCTCGGCCCAGGGCTCGACCACCTCGATCTGGCTGGCCGGGTGGCCCTGGTGGATCAGCCCGCCAATGATGGCGCTGGCCATGTTGCCGCCGCCGATGAAGGCGATGGTGGGGAGGAGAGGGGATGCGGCGGGTTGGCTCATGGGATGTGCAAGGTGGCAACAACAGGGGCCACGATGGTAGCGCCGTCGCGCCGGGGTGTTTCGGCGCGCTGCTTATTCACTCTGCTGTCGTTTGCCGCACGGCGTGTTCCCAGTTGGCCATCAGCTCCTGCGCGCGCGCATTGCTGAGCGTGGGCACAAAACGCCGGTCCGCGCGCCACAGTTGCGAGAGTTCGTCGGTGCTGCGGTACACGCCGCTCGATAAACCTGCCAGGTAGGCCGCGCCCAGCGCCGTGGTCTCAATGACGGCGGGGCGCACCACAGGAATACCCAGCAGGTCGGCCTGGAACTGCATCAGCAGGTCATTGATGCAGGCGCCGCCGTCCACGCGCAGCTCGCTCACTGGCGCGCCACCGGCGGCCACGGCATCGCGGCTCATGGCCAGCAGCAGGGCAGCGCTCTGGTAGGCAATGCTTTCGAGCGCGGCGCGTGCAATGTGCCCCAGCGTGGTGCCGCGCGTGAGGCCTGTGATGGTGCCGCGTGCATCGGGTTTCCAGTAGGGTGCGCCCAGGCCGGTGAAGGCGGGCACCATCATCACGCCGCCCGAATCGGGCACGCTTTCGGCCAGCGCCTGCACCTCGCTGCTCGAATCAATGGCGCGCAGCCCGTCGCGCAGCCACTGCACCACGGCGCCGCCGACGAAGACGGAGCCTTCCATCGCAAATTCGGGCCGCGCGGTGGCTTGTGCCGCGCTGGTGGTCAGCAACCCGTTCTGAGACGTCTGGAATTTGCCGCCCGTGTGCATCAGCATGAAGCAGCCGGTGCCATAGGTGTTCTTGGCCATGCCCGCCGTGAAGCAGGCCTGGCCGAACAGCGCGCTCTGCTGGTCGCCCGCCACACCGCCAATGCGGATGGAGTGGCCCAGCAGGTCTGCTGCGATGTCGCCAAAGTGGGCGCTCGAAGGCAGCACCTCGGGCAGCAATGCTTTGGGGATGCGCAGCAGCGCCAGCAGATCGTCGTCCCACTGGTTGGTGTGCACATTGAACAGCATGGTGCGCGCGGCGTTGCTCACGTCCGTCACATGCACCTGACCGTGGGTGAGTTTCCACATCAGCCAGCTGTCCACCGTGCCAAAGGCCAGCTCGCCACGCTCTGCCGCTTCGCGTGCGCCGGGCACATGGTCCAGCATCCACTGCAGCTTGGTGCCTGAGAAGTAGGCGTCCACCAGCAGCCCGGTTTTGGCCTGGATGGTGGCCGCGTGGCCTTGCTCACGCAGCTGGGCGCAGGCGGGCTCGGCGCGGCGGTCTTGCCACACGATGGCATGGTGCACGGGCTGGCCGGTTTTGCGGTTCCACAGCACCGTGGTTTCGCGCTGGTTGGTGATGCCCACGGCCCGCACGGCGTTGGCCGCTATGCCCGCCTTGGCCAGCGCATCGCGTGCGGTGGCGAGTTGGGTGCGCCAGATTTCCAGCGGGTCGTGCTCCACCCAGCCGGGCTGTGGGTAGATCTGGGGCAGCTCCAGCTGCGCCTGCGCCACGATGTGGCCGCGTTCATCGAACACGATGCTGCGGGAGCTGGAGGTGCCTTGGTCGAGTGCGAGCAGGTAGGTCATGGTCAAAAGAATCCGGAGGGTCAGGCTGCTACCGTGCAGATGACGCCAGCATCTTGCAGCAGGGTAGGAAAGGGCTCAGGCGGCGGCGCATCGGTGAATAGCCGCCCGATCTGATTGAGCGTTGCCAATTGCACCATGGCCGGGCGGTTGAACTTGCTGTGGTCGGCGGCCAGCCAGACCTCGCGCGACTGCTCAATGATGGTTTGCGCCACCTTCACCTCGCGGTAGTCAAAGTCGCGCAGCGAGCCATCGGGCTCGATGCCCGAGATGCCGATGAGCGCGATGTCCACCTTGAACTGGCGGATGAAGTCCACCGCCGCCTCGCCCACGATGCCCCGGTCGCGCGCGCGCACCACCCCGCCAGCAACGATGACCTCGCACTCGGGGTTGCTGCTGAGGATGGCGGCCACATTCAGGTTGTTGGTGATGACGCGCAGGCCCCGGTGGTGCAGCAGCGCCTTGGCAATGGCCTCGGTGGTGGTGCCGATGTTCAGGATCAGTGAGCAGTCGTTGGGCACCTGTTCGGCCACGGCGCGCGCAATGCGGGCTTTGCCATCGGCGTGCAGGGTTTCGCGCTGGGTGTGGGCCAGGTTCTCCACCGTGGAGCTGGGCACGCGCACGCCACCATGAAAGCGGGTGAGCAGGCCAGATTCCGCCAGGCGCTGCACATCGCGGCGCACTGTTTGCAGCGTGACCCCCAGGGTCTCAGCAAGCTGTTCCACCGTGGCGGATTTGCGCGCACGCACTTCTTCGAGCAGTTGGAGTTGGCGGGGGTTGGTGTTCACGGTGGGGGGCTGGGTGCGTGGGTTGCCACCGACGCGTAACAACTCTGAAATATCTGCTTGGCGCGTCGATGAGCGTTTGAGACTGTAAAGCGAAAAAAAACGAATGCATTAAGGGTAAACCTTGATTCGATTCGAACAAAAAAGAACAAAAATGAACAAGTTCGAAAGTTGTGGGCTGCAGCTTAGGTGCGCAGCCCTTTCACACAGGCCCAAGGGCCGGAAGAGGATGCTTCATGCAGCTGGCGTTGGACAGCATCAGCAAGAAAGTCGGGGCGCAGACCTGGCTGTATGACATGAGCCTGGCGCTGCAAGGCAATGCCGTGACGGTATTGCTGGGCGCGACCCAGGCGGGCAAGACGAGCCTGATGCGCATCATGGCGGGGCTGGACGTGCCCACGCAGGGGCGCGTGCTGGTGGATGGCAAGGATGTGACGGGCACCCCGGTGCGCGAGCGCAACGTGGCCATGGTGTACCAGCAGTTCATCAACTACCCCTCGATGAAGGTGTTTGACAACATCGCCTCGCCGCTGAAGCTGCGCGGCGAGAAAAACATCGACGCCCGCGTTCGCGAACTGGCCAGCCGCCTGCACATCGAGATGTTTCTGGACCGCCTGCCCGCCGAGCTATCGGGCGGCCAGCAGCAGCGCGTGGCGCTGGCCCGGGCGCTGGCCAAGGGCGCACCGCTGATGCTGCTGGACGAACCCCTGGTGAACCTGGACTACAAGCTGCGCGAGGAACTGCGCGAGGAGCTGACCCAGCTGTTTGCCGCCGGGCAATCCACCGTGGTGTATGCCACCACGGAGCCGGGTGAGGCCCTGCTGCTGGGCGGCTACACCGCTGTGATGCACGAAGGCCGCTTGCTGCAATACGGCCCCACGGCCGAGGTGTTCCACGCGCCCAATTCGCTGAGCGTAGCGCGCGCCTTCAGCGACCCACCGATGAACCTGATGACCGCCACCCGGCAGGATGGTGGCGTGCAGCTGAGCGACGGCACGGTGCTGCCGCTGCCCTTGCCACCCGCGGCCAGCGCCTCGCTCACCGTGGGCGTGCGCGCCAGTGCGCTGCGCGTGCAGTCACGGCCGGGCGATGTGGAAGTGCAGGGCGTGGTGGAGCTGGCCGAGATTTCGGGCTCTGACACCTTTGTGCACGTAGACACGCCCTGGGGCGAGCTGGTGGCCCAGCTCACCGGGGTGCATTACTTTGAACTGGGCGCACAGATTCGCCTGCACCTGAACCCGGCCCAGGCCTATGTGTTCGGTGCGGACGAGGCCCTGGTGCTGGCCCCCCAGCGCGCGGGAGGACGCTGAACCATGGCACATATCCAGCTGGATCTGGCCCATTCCTACCGGCCCAACCCGCAGCAGGACAGCGACTACGCGCTGCTGCCGCTCAAGATGGACTTTGAAGACGGTGGCGCCTACGCGCTGCTCGGCCCCTCGGGCTGCGGCAAAACCACCATGCTCAACATCATGTCGGGCCTGCTGGTGCCTTCGCACGGCAAGGTGCTGTTCGATGGCCGCGATGTGACGCGCGCCACGCCGCAGGACCGCAACATTGCCCAGGTGTTCCAGTTCCCGGTCATCTACGACACCATGACGGTGGCCGAGAACCTGGCCTTCCCGCTCAAGAACCGCAAGGTGCCCGAGGCGCAGATCAAGCAGCGCGTGGGCCAGATTGCCGAAATGCTGGAGATGAGCCACCAGCTCGACATGCGTGCGGCGGGCCTGTCGGCCGACCAGAAGCAGAAGATATCGCTGGGCCGCGGCCTGGTGCGCTCGGATGTGGCGGCGGTGCTGTTCGACGAGCCGCTCACCGTGATCGACCCGCACCTCAAGTGGCAGCTGCGCCGCAAGCTCAAGCAGATCCACCACGAACTCAAGCTCACGCTGATTTACGTGACGCACGACCAGGTGGAAGCGCTGACCTTCGCCGACAAAGTGGTGGTGATGAGCCGTGGCCGTGTGATGCAGCTGGGCACGCCCGATGCGCTCTTTGAAAAGCCCGCGCACACCTTTGTGGGCCACTTCATCGGCTCGCCCGGCATGAACTTTTTGCCTGCGGTGGTGGATGGCGCCACGCTGCAGGTGGCGGGCCAGCGCATGGCATTGCCCGCCCGCAGCCTGCCCGCAGGCGCTTTGCAGGTAGGCGTGCGGCCAGAATACCTGGCGCTGTCTGCCCCGCAAGCCGCAGGCGCACTGCAGTGCCGCGTGGCACAGGTGCAGGACATTGGCACCTACCAGATGCTCACCGCCCAGGTGGGCGATCACACCATCAAGGCCCGCGTGGCCCCCGAGGTGGCCTTGCCCGCGGTGGGCGACAGCATCTGGCTGCAGGTGCTGGGTGAGCACACCTGCTTCTATCAAAACGAGGAGTTGTTGGCATGA
>DAOPUP010000011.1:5084-16796 GCA_035350655.1 Acidovorax sp.
AAACCCGTCAACCAGAAAGCCTGGTTCCTGATCCTGCCCGTCATCATCTGCGTGGCCTTCTCGGCCATCCTGCCCTTGATGACGGTGGTGAACTATTCGGTGCAGGACATCATCAGCCCCGAGCGCCGCGTGTTTGTGGGCACTGAATGGTTCGTGCAGATCATGCGCGACGAGGAGCTGCACGCTGCGCTCTTGCGGCAGATCACCTTCTCGCTGGCGGTGCTGGCGGTGGAGATTCCGCTGGGCATCCTGCTGGCGCTGTCCATGCCCGCGCAGGGCTGGAAGTCGTCTGCTGTGCTGGTGGTGGTGGCGCTGTCGCTGCTGATTCCGTGGAACGTGGTCGGCACCATCTGGCAGATTTATGGCCGGGCCGACATTGGCCTGATGGGCCGCCTGCTGCAGGAGATGGGCATTGACTACAGCTACACCGGCAACGCCACGCAGGCGTGGCTCACGGTGCTGCTGATGGATGTGTGGCACTGGACACCGCTGGTGGCGCTGCTGGCGTTTGCCGGGCTGCGCTCCATTCCGGACGCGTACTACCAGGCTGCGCGCATCGACGGTGCCAGCAAGTTCGCGGTGTTCCGCTACATCCAGCTGCCCAAGATGCGTGGCGTGCTGATGATTGCCGTGCTGCTGCGCTTCATGGACAGCTTCATGATCTACACCGAGCCCTTTGTGCTGACGGGTGGCGGGCCGGGCAATGCCACCACCTTCCTCAGCCAATACCTCACGACCAAGGCCGTGGGCCAGTTTGACCTGGGGCCTGCGGCGGCGTTCTCGCTGATCTATTTCTTCATCATCCTGCTGCTGTGCTTCATCCTCTACAACTGGATGCAGCGCGTGGGCACCGTCAGCGACGAAGGGGCTGGCCATGAATGAAAAACGCTTCCAGAAGCGGACGCTGTTCCTGTTCGCGTACCTGCTGTTTGCCGTGTTGCCCATTTACTGGATGATCAACATGAGCTTCAAGACGAACGAGGAGATTCTTTCGACCTTCACGTTCTTCCCGCAGCACTTCACCTGGGACAACTACAAGACCATCTTCACCGATGAGAGCTGGTACTCGGGCTACATCAACAGCCTGATCTACGTGAGCATCAACATGGTGATCACGCTCACCGTGGCCTTGCCTGCAGCCTACGCGTTCTCGCGCTACAGCTTTCTGGGCGACAAGCATGTGTTCTTCTGGCTGCTGACCAACCGCATGACGCCGCCCGCCGTGTTTCTGCTGCCGTTCTTCCAGCTCTATACCACCGTGGGGCTCATGGACACGCACATCGCCGTGGCGCTGGCGCACTTGCTGTTCAGCGTGCCGCTGGCGGTGTGGATTCTGGAAGGCTTCATGAGCGGCATCCCGCGCGAGATTGACGAAACTGCCTACATCGACGGCTACAGCTTTCCGCGCTTTTTCCTCACCATCTTCCTGCCGCTCATCAAGGCGGGCGTGGGTGTGGCGGCGTTCTTCTGCTTCATGTTCAGCTGGGTGGAGCTGCTGCTGGCCCGCACGCTGACCAGCGTGAACGCCAAGCCCATCGTCGCCACGATGACGCGCACGGTGAGCGCCAGCGGCATGGACTGGGCGACGCTGGCGGCCGCCGGGGTGCTGACCATCGTGCCGGGTGCCATCGTGATCTGGTTTGTGCGCCACTACATCGCCAAGGGCTTCGCCATGGGCCGCGTCTAACGTGAAGGGAAGCAAACACATGAACCAAAACAATTCCCAGCGGCGCGCGCGATGCGTCCAGTGCCAGCGGCAGCCGTGGAGCGGGCTTCGCCCGGCCACTGGCTGCGTCCCCCTGGGGGGAAGCGCCGCAGGCGCTCAGGGGGGTAACCATGTTTGACTGGATGGCCTGGACCACGCCCGTGGCCGTGTTCTTCACCTGCATCGTGCTCATGCTCATCGGCATGACGGTGTGGGAAATCAAGTCGCCTACCACCATGCGCAAGGGCTTTTTGCCCATTGCCACCACACGGGGGGACCGCCTTTTCATCGGCCTGTTGTCGGCCGCTTATGTGAACCTGATTTTTGTGGGTCTGAGCGGGCGCATGGCGCAATGGCTCAGCCTGGAGAACGAGCCTTCGGTGTGGATCAGCTTCGTCTTGTCGATGGCTCTGCTGGGGCTGATCCTGCGCAAGGGTTGACGGATATTTGCTATTGAAATGAGAGCTGGTAGCGCTTTTCAATAAAAGGTTTGAACAATAAAAGTGTTTTAAAACCTTTGAAATCAAGCGCAGGCAGCTATCGTTTTTGACGGTGTGCCAAGCGCCGGCCTGATTCCCCCCGGGGCCGGTGTTGTTCTATCCAAGGGGGTTCCATCTGAGGAGACAGCAATGAAGGTGCAGTTCAAGGCGATTGCGTTCGCCGCCGCGACCCTGGTTTTGGGTCACGCCGCCTGGGCCGGCGAGGCAGAGGCCAAGAAGTGGATCGACAGTGAGTTTCAGCCATCCACGCTGAGCAAAGACCAGCAGATGGCCGAGATGAAGTGGTTCATCGAAGCCGCCAAGAAGCTGCAGGCCAAGGGCGTGAAGGAAATCTCGGTCGTCTCCGAGACCATCACCACCCACGAATACGAAGCCAAGACCCTGGCCAAGGCCTTCACTGAAATCACGGGCATCACCGTCAAGCACGACCTGATCCAGGAAGGCGACGTGGTCGAGAAGCTGCAGACCTCCATGCAGTCGGGCAAGTCGATTTACGACGGCTGGATTTCTGACTCCGACCTGATCGGCACCCACTACCGCTACGGCAAGATCCTGAACCTGACCGACTACATGGGCGGCGCAGGCAAGGAGTGGACCAATCCCGGCATCGACATCAAGGACTACATCGGCACCAAGTTCACCACCGGGCCTGATGGAAAGATGTACCAGTTGCCCGACCAGCAGTTCGCCAACCTGTACTGGTTCCGCGCCGACCTGTTCGAGCGCAAGGACATCAAGGACAAGTTCAAGGCCAAGTATGGCTACGACCTGGGTGTGCCACTGAACTGGTCCGCCTACGAAGACATCGCCGAGTTCTTCACCAACGACGTCAAGCAGATCGACGGCAAGGCCATCTACGGCCACATGGACTACGGCAAGAAGGACCCATCGTTGGGCTGGCGTTTCACCGATGCGTGGCTGTCGATGGCCGGTACTGCCGACATTGGCGCGCCCAACGGCCTGCCCATCGATGAATGGGGCATTCGCGTGGCTGACGACAAGTGCACCCCTGTGGGCGCCAGCGTGGCCCGTGGCGGTGCGACCAACTCGCCAGCCGCTGTCTACGCGCTCACCAAGTACGTGGACTGGATGAAGAAGTACGCGCCCAAGGAAGCCATGGGCATGACCTTCGGAGAATCCGGCCCTGTGCCCGCGCAAGGCCAGATCGCCCAGCAAATCTTCTGGTACACCGCCTTCACGGCCGACATGACCAAGCCTGGCCTGCCCGTGGTGAACGCCGACGGCACACCCAAGTGGCGCATGGCCCCTGGCCCCAACGGCCCTTACTGGAAGCAAGGCATGCAAAACGGCTACCAGGACGTGGGCAGCTGGACCTTCTTCAAGGACCACGACGCCAACAAGACGGCTGCCGCCTGGCTCTATGCCCAGTTCGTGACCGCCAAGACCACTTCTCTGAAGAAGACCCTGGTGGGCCTGACACCGATCCGCGAATCGGACATCCAGAGCAAGGCCATGACCGACGCAGCCCCCAAGCTGGGTGGTCTGGTCGAGTTCTACCGCAGCCCCGCCCGCGTGGCATGGTCGCCCACCGGTACCAACGTGCCTGATTACCCCAAGCTGGCCCAGCTGTGGTGGAAGAACGTGGCCCAGGCCGTGACGGGTGAAAAGACCCCTCAAGGCGCCATGGACACGCTGGCTGACGAAATGGACCAGGTGATGGCCCGTCTGGAACGCGCTGGCATGGCCAAGTGCGCGCCCAAGCTGAACAAGAAGGAAGACCCCGCCAAGTGGCTGAGCGACAAGCAAGCCCCTTGGAAGAAGCTGGCCAACGAAAAGCCAAAGGGTGAAACCATCGCGTACCAAACCCTGCTGGACGCCTGGAAGGCTGGCAAGGTGCGCTAATCAGCGCTGGTCTGACGGGTTCCACGGCCCGTCAGACCCATTCCCGGGGTGGGCAGTTTTTTCCTGGTGCCCCGCAGGAGGCTCTGGCTTCAGGCCCCCTGCCGATCCAGAAGATCGGCAGCTGGTGGCCATGCACCAAGGTCAGAAATTACGGGTAAACCCTTACTTAATGCCCTATCCCATGGACAATCGGATCCCATGACCAACGTTTCTGCACCCCTCTCCACCCAGCGCTCCGATTTGTTGGACCGCCTGGCCCAGCCGCATGTCTACGATCTGGCCGTGATCGGCGGCGGAGCAACCGGCCTGGGTGTGGCGCTGGACGCTGCCGCGCGAGGGTTCAGCGTGGTGCTGGTGGATTCACATGATTTCGCCAAGGGAACGTCGTCGCGCGCCACCAAGCTGGTGCACGGAGGCGTTCGCTATCTGGCACAAGGCAACATCTCCCTGGTGCGCGAGGCACTGCACGAGCGAACCACGCTGTTGAGCAACGCGCCCCACCTGGCGCAACCCTTGGCGTTCGTGATGCCTTCCTATCGCTTTTGGGAGACACCGTTTTATGGCATCGGCCTCACGATGTATGACGCTCTTGCAGGCAAGGCCGGCCTGGGGTCCACTCAATTCCTGGGGCGTGAACGCACCCTCCAGTGCCTGCCCACCGCCCGGCAGGATGGCCTCAAGGGTGGGGTGAAGTACTGGGACGGCCAGTTTGATGACGCCCGCCTGGCCTTGGCCTTGGCCCGCACTGCGGCAGCCCGGGGCGCTCTGCTGGTCAATTACTGCCCCGCCAAGAAGCTGGTGCATGAAGGTGGGCGTGTGACTGGTTTTGAGTGTGAAGACGCTGAAACCGGCCGCTCATTCACTGTGCGGGCCCGCTGCGTGGTGAATGCCACTGGCGTGTGGGTGGATGGGCTGCGCCAAATGGATGGGGAAGCCATCGGCAAGCCAGTCAAACCCATGGTTGCCCCCAGCCAGGGTGTGCACATCGTGGTGGATCGGGAATTTTTGCCATCCGACCACGCGCTGATGGTGCCCAAGACAGCCGACGGGCGGGTGCTGTTTGCCGTGCCTTGGCTGGGCAAAGTCATTCTGGGAACCACCGACAGCCCGCGCCAGGACGTGGTGCGCGAGCCGCTCCCATTCAAGGAAGAAGTAGCCTTCATCCTGAATGAATCTGCACGTTATCTATCGCGCGCGCCCAAGCAGGAAGACATTCGCAGCATCTGGGTGGGCCTGCGTCCCTTGGTCAAACCGCAAGATGAAGATGGCGGTAACACCAAGAGCATCAGCCGCGAACACACCGTGCTGGCCAGCCGCAGTGGCTTGGTCACCGTGACGGGCGGGAAATGGACCACCTACCGCGCCATGGCGGAAGATGTGCTGCAAAAGTGCTTCGACACGGGGGTGCTGCCTCCCAGGGCGGCTGGCATTACCAATCAGCTTCCGCTGGTCGGATCACCTGTAGGTGCAGTTCAGCACAGCATCAGCGACGCCCCTGGCATCCATCTCTATGGCGCAGAAGCCGCCGCAGTGGCGGCCTTGCCAGGTGGGGCTACGGAGTTGGGCGGAGGCTTGACGGAAGCCATGGTGCGCTTCGCCGCGCAGTTCGAATACGCACGAACGGTGGAGGATGTGCTCGCACGCCGTTCTCGCCTGCTGTTCCTCGATGCGCGCAAAGCCATCGACATGGCCCCTGCGGTCGCAGCCATCCTCCAGGAAGAGTTGGGCATCGACCCTCAGCTGCCCGCCTTCTTGGCATTGGCGCAACAATATTTGCGCCCAGAAATGTGATAAGCGCTTGACTAGGCGCTTGCGCTTTGCAATAATCGAGGGCTTCGCGTTCCAAGCGTGAAGTTTCTGCCCAGCGGGAAGTGCTGCAAATGGTTTGCGGTGCGGACGACGGGCCCAAGACTGACTGGCTGATTTGCGGCCCTTGAGAAGTTCTCTGGGGCTGTTGTCTTCTGGTGCAAGTTGGGAATATTGAAATGATCCAGACAGAATCTCGGTTAGAGGTTGCCGACAATACCGGCGCTAAGTCCGTCCTTTGCATCAAGGTGCTGGGTGGTTCGAAGCGTCGCTATGCAAGCGTTGGCGACATCATCAAGGTGAGCATTAAAGAAGCTGCTCCGCGTGGTCGCGTCAAAAAAGGCGAGGTCTATAGCGCGGTGGTGGTGCGTACGGCGAAGGGTATTCGTCGTGGCGATGGCTCGCTCGTTAAATTCGATGGCAACGCTGCAGTGTTGCTGAATGCAAAGTTGGAGCCTATCGGCACCCGCATCTTTGGACCCGTGACGCGCGAACTGCGTACCGAAAAGTTCATGAAGATCGTGTCCCTGGCTCCTGAAGTTCTCTAAGGACGCGCCATGAACAAGATTCGCAAGGGCGACGAAGTCATCGTGCTGACCGGGCGCGATAAGGGTAAGCGCGGCACTGTGTCGTTGCGCAAGGATGACTCCTATCTCGTCATCGACGGCATCAATCTGGTCAAGAAGCACGCCAAGCCCAACCCCATGAAGGGTGTGGCTGGCGGCATCGTGGAAAAGTCCATGCCTATCCATCAGTCCAACGTGGCCATTTTCAATGCCGCCACCGGCAAGGCTGATCGCGTGGGCATCAAGGTGCAGGCTGACGGTGCACGCGTTCGCGTGTTCAAGTCCAGTGGCGCTGAAATCAAGGCGGCCTAAGGGGTAAACATGGCACGACTGCAAGAAATTTACCGCGACAAAGTCGCTCCCGAACTGATCAAGCAGTTCGGTTACACCTCGCCAATGCAGGTTCCGCGTCTGACCAAGATCACGCTCAACATGGGTGTGAGTGAGGCCGTCTCGGACAAGAAGGTGATGGACAACGCCGTGGCTGATCTGACCAAGATCGCAGGTCAAAAGCCTGTGGTGACCAAGGCCAAGAAGGCTATCGCTGGTTTCAAGATCCGCGAAGGCCAGGCGATTGGTTGCATGGTCACGCTGCGTGGTGTGCAGATGTATGAGTTCCTGGACCGTTTCGTGACCGTGGCTCTGCCCCGCGTTCGTGACTTCCGTGGTATCTCGGGTCGTGCTTTTGACGGCCGTGGCAACTACAACATCGGCGTCAAAGAGCAGATCATCTTCCCTGAAATTGAGTACGACAAGGTGGATGCTTTGCGCGGTCTCAATATCAGCATCACCACGACGGCCAAGTCCGACGAAGAAGCCAAGGCGCTTCTCGCTGGTTTCCGTTTCCCGTTCAAGAACTGAGGCGAAGCATGGCTAAAGTAGCTTTGATCCAGCGCGAACTGAAGCGCGAAAAATTGGCAGCCAAGTACGCAACCAAGTATGCGGAACTGAAGGCGATTGCTGGCGATGCCAAGCGCAGCGACGAAGAGCGCGATGCAGCCCGTCTGGGTCTGCAAAAGCTCCCACGCAATGCAAATCCTACGCGTCAGCGTAACCGTTGCGAGATCACCGGTCGCCCACGCGGAACATTCCGTCAATTCGGTCTGGCCCGCGCCAAGATCCGCGAACTGGCTTTTGCAGGCGACATCCCCGGTGTCACCAAGGCCAGCTGGTAAGCAGGCAGGAGAGATACAACATGAGCATGAGTGATCCCATCGCTGACTTGCTGACCCGCATTCGTAACGCACAAATGGTCGCAAAGGCCACGGTGCTGGTGCCTTCTTCCAAAGTGAAGATTGCCATCGCACAGGTGTTGAAGGACGAGGGTTATATCGACGGCTTCCAGGTGAAAACCGAAGCTGGCAAGTCCGAACTTGAAATCGCCCTGAAGTACTACGCAGGCCGTCCCGTGATTGAGCGCATCGAGCGCGTCAGCCGCCCTGGACTGCGTGTCTACAAAGGCCGTGATTCCATTCCACAAGTCATGAACGGTCTGGGTGTGGCAATTGTCACGACCCCCAAGGGCGTGATGACTGATCGCAAGGCGCGCGCTACCGGTGTCGGTGGCGAAGTGCTCTGCTACGTGGCCTAACCCGCGGCATTGAGGAGAAACTGAAATGTCCCGAGTAGGAAAAATGCCCGTGACCATCCCCGCAGGCGTGGATGTGTCCGTGAAAGATGACCAGATCTCTGTCAAGGGTTCTGGCGGTGCGCTTTTGCTTGCACAAAATGTGCTGGTGAAGGTGTCTAGCAATGACGGCAAGCTCAGCTTTGAGCCGGCTAACGAGTCCCGCGAAGCAAACGCTATGAGCGGCACGATCCGCCAGTTGGTCAACAACATGGTGATCGGCGTGAGCAAGGGCTTCGAAAAGAAGCTGAGCCTGGTTGGCGTGGGTTACAAGGCTGCCGCCTCGGGTTCCAAGCTGAATCTGGCTGTCGGTTATTCGCATCCGGTCAACATCGAAATGCCCGCTGGCATCACGGTGGCTACCCCTACCCCCACGGAAGTGGTGGTCAAGGGTGCCGATCGTCAGCGTGTGGGTCAGATCGCTGCCGAAATTCGTGCAGTTCGTCCACCCGAGCCCTACAAGGGCAAGGGCATCCGCTATGCGGACGAGAAGATCACGATCAAAGAGACCAAGAAGAAATAAGGAGCTGCAACATGTTGACAAAGAAAGAGCAGCGTCTTCGTCGTTCGCGTCAGACGCGTATCCGCATTGCACAGCAAGGCGTGGCACGTTTGACTGTGAATCGCACGAACCTCCATATCTACGCCAGTGTGATTTCCGGCGACGGCAGCAAAGTGCTGGCAAGCGCATCCACGGCCGAGGCCGATGTGCGCAAGTCGCTGGGCGGTTCGGGCAAAGGTGGCAATGCCGCTGCAGCCCAGGCTATCGGCAAGCGTATTGCTGAAAAAGCAAAAGCTGCTGGTGTCGAGAAGGTTGCATTTGATCGTGCAGGTTTTGCGTACCACGGTCGCGTCAAGGCATTGGCCGACGCAGCCCGTGAAGCAGGTCTGCAGTTCTAAGCGGAACGGAATTAAAAATGGCTAAATTTCAACCCAAGGTGCAGAGCGAAGGCCAGGACGACGGTCTGCGCGAAAAAATGATCGCGGTGAACCGCGTGACCAAAGTCGTGAAGGGTGGCCGTATCCTCGGTTTCGCTGCACTGACGGTGGTTGGCGATGGTGACGGCCGCGTGGGCATGGGCAAGGGCAAATCCAAGGAAGTGCCCGCTGCTGTGCAAAAGGCGATGGAAGAATGCCGTCGCAACCTGGTGAAGGTTGCGCTTAAGAGCGGCACCATTCACCACTCGGTGAAGGGTCATCACGGTGCAGCATCGGTGGAACTCCACCCGGCACCCAAGGGTACCGGCATCATCGCTGGCGGTCCCATGCGCGCTGTTTTTGAAGTTGTGGGCATCACCGACATCGTGGCCAAGAGCCATGGTTCTTCGAACCCGTACAACATGGTCCGTGCAACGTTTGACGCGCTCGTCAATTCGACCACCCCGTCGAATGTCGCAGCCAAGCGCGGCAAGACAGTCGAAGACATCTTCGCCTGAACCGGAGCTTGAATATGACAACGCAACAAACCGTCAAGATTCAACTGGTGCGCAGCCCGATTGGCACCAAGGAATCGCACCGCGCCACTGTTCGTGGCCTAGGCCTGCGCAAGCTGAACAGTGTCAGCGAACTGCAGGACTCGCCTGAAGTGCGCGGCATGATTAACAAGATCAGCTATCTGGTCAAAGTCCTCTGAGAGATAGATCATGGAACTCAATAGCATCAAGCCCGCAGACGGTGCCAAACATGCCAAGCGCCGTGTAGGCCGTGGTATCGGCTCCGGTCTGGGTAAGACCGCTGGCCGTGGTCACAAGGGTCAGAAGTCGCGTTCGGGTGGTTACCACAAGGTGGGTTTCGAAGGCGGTCAAATGCCTTTGCAACGTCGTCTGCCCAAGCGCGGTTTCAAGTCGCATCTGCTCAAATTCAATGCAGAAGTGACGCTGACCGCTCTGGACCAACTTGGCCTGGCTGAAGTGGATGTTCTGGCGCTCAAGCAGGCTGGCTTGGTGGGCGAGCTGGCCAAGGTGGTCAAGGTCATCAAGAGTGGCGCGCTCACCAAGGCTGTCAAGCTGAACGGTGTGGGTGCTACGGCGGGTGCCAAGGCAGCCATCGAAGCTGCTGGCGGCAGCGTCGCCTGAGTGTGGCTCTGAAGGAAGACATCTGTGGCTACTAGCGCAGCTCAAATTGCAAAGACCGGTAAGTTCGGCGATCTGCGTCGCCGTCTGGTTTTTCTGTTGCTTGCGCTGGTCGTGTACCGTATCGGGGCTCATATCCCCGTGCCTGGTATCGATCCAGCCCAACTTCAGCAGCTGTTCAGTGGCCAGCAAGGCGGCATCCTGAACCTGTTCAATATGTTTTCGGGTGGTGCGCTTTCGCGCTTCACAGTCTTCGCGCTAGGGATCATGCCGTACATTTCGGCATCGATCATCATGCAGTTGATGACTTACGTGGTTCCCACGTTCGAGCAGTTGAAGAAGGAAGGTGAAGCCGGCCGCAGGAAGATCACGCAATACACCCGCTACGGTACATTGGGTCTGGCCCTGTTCCAGTCGCTGGGTATTGCCGTTGCGCTGGAAAGCTCGGCGGGTCTGGTTCTCAGTCCTGGTTTCGGATTTCGCATGACGGCGGTGGTCAGCCTCACGGCAGGAACCATGTTCCTGATGTGGCTGGGTGAGCAGATCACAGAGCGTGGCTTGGGTAACGGGATCTCGATCCTCATCTTTGCTGGCATCGCTGCTGGCTTGCCAAGCTCGATCGGCGGTCTTCTGGAATTGGTTCGCACGGGTGCCATGAGCATTCTGGCTGCCATCTTCATTGTCATCGTGGTGGGTCTGGTGACTTACTTCGTGGTGTTCGTGGAGCGTGGTCAGCGCAAGATTCTGGTGAATTACGCACGTCGTCAGGTAGGAAACAAGGTCTACGGCGGTCAATCGTCCCACTTGCCCCTGAAGCTGAACATGGCGGGCGTGATTCCTCCGATCTTTGCCTCATCGATCATCTTGTTGCCGGCAACGGTGGTGAATTGGTTCAGCGCGGGTGAGTCGATGCGTTGGTTGAAAGACATCTCAGGCGCACTGACTCCTGGTCAGCCCATCTATGTGATGTTCTATGCCACTGCGATCATCTTCTTCTGCTTCTTTTACACGGCCTTGGTGTTCAACAGCCGTGAAACTGCGGACAACCTGAAGAAGAGCGGTGCGTTCATACCAGGCATCCGCCCAGGTGAGCAGACGGCCCGTTACATCGACAAGATCTTGGTTCGTCTGACCTTGGCAGGCGCTGTGTACATCACTTTCGTGTGTTTGCTGCCAGAGTTTTTGATCTTGAAGTACAACGTACCGTTTTATTTCGGTGGTACCTCGCTGCTGATCATTGTGGTGGTGACCATGGACTTCATGGCCCAGGTTCAGAACTACATGATGTCGCAACAGTATGAGTCGCTGCTCAAGAAGGCCAATTTCAAAGGTAACGCGGGCAGTTGATGAATAGGAAGGTGGCGGTCAGCAAACTGGCCGCTCCCTGCAGAGAGTTGGATATCGGTTGAGTTGGCGCCCTACGATTTTTCGCGGGCACAAATTGTGTTCCGTGCGAAGCAGCCGGGACGGATGGAAAAGTTTTAGGAGAATGCAATGAGAGTTTCGGCTTCGGTCAAAAAAATCTGCCGCAACTGCAAGATCATCCGCCGCAAGGGTGTGGTGCGCGTGATCT
>DAOPUP010000012.1:0-1863 GCA_035350655.1 Acidovorax sp.
TGCTGCCGGCAAACAGCACGTCGCCCACAAAGGCGCGGTCGATCTGCGGCGCATGAAAGACCACATGACCGGGGGTGTGGCCCGGGCAGTGGCGCACATTCAGCGCTTCGTTGCCGATCTGCACCTGGTCGCCATCGTGCAGCCAGCGCGTGGGCGTGAACTGCTGTGCGGGCGGAAACCCGAACATCGCGCTTTGCTGCGGCAGCCCGTCGATCCAGAACTGGTCGCCCGGGTGCGGGCCGATGATGGGCAGCGACAGGCGCGCGGCCAGTTCACCCGTGCCGCCGGCGTGGTCGATATGGGCATGCGTGAGCCAGATCTGCTCGAGCGCAAGGCCCAGGCGCTGCACTTCGGCCAGCAAGCGGTCCAGATCACCACCAGGGTCGATGACGGCGGCTTGGCGGGTGGCATCGCACCAGACGATGGAGGCGTTCTGCTGGAAGGGTGTGACGGGGACGGTGAGGTACTGGAGCATGGGGCACAAGGGGGCAAAGCACGGGGTTCAAAGGACTGCTGGGAAGCGTAACACCAGCGGATTTCGCTATGCCTGGCAAAGGGCAAGGGCGTACGCCCCGGGGGACGGATGGCCTGCCTGCGCGCCATCCGGGCCTCAACCCATGGGCGACGGAAATGGGCGAAGCATCTGCTGGAAGGTGCAGGCGCAAAAAAAGGCCCCACATGCGAGCGATGGGGGCCAAACCTTGGAATAACGAAATCAAGCGGTCGGCATGACCGCGGGAAGGCCGCTGCCGCTCTGCGCGGACCGCAGGCCTTCGGCTCTCAAGTGCCTTGGGTTAGAAGCTGTGGCGGAAACCCAGGTCGTAGCCGGTGGAATTGCGGTTGGCACCGGTCGTTGCGCCGTTCAGGGCCATGGATGCGCCATTCTTGTTATCGATATGCGCCGCATTGGCATACAGCACCGTGCGCTTGGACAGGTTGTGCACATAGCCGACAGACAGCTTGCTGCTCTTGGCGTCTGCAAGCGCGGCGGTGCCCTTGTAGGTGGAATAGGAAGCCCGGACTTCGCCCGCGCCCGCGGGCATGCTCAGGCCGGCCAGATAGCCCTTGCCGGTGCGTCCACCGGACACCTTGTCCTGGTCGGCGATGGCAAACAGCTTGACCACCTTGAGATCGTAGCTGGCGCCCAGGTTGGTTGTCTTGATGTCGCCGCTGGCCAACTGGGTGGCCGATGTCGCCAGGGCCACATTCAAGGGGCCGTTGGCATAGCCTACGCGCACGCTGGTGCCGTTGCCATCGCTGGAGGTGGGCGTGCCGCTGGCGTTCTCGCCACGGTAGTGCATGACCTGGCCATACCAGCCACCCAGGTTGGCGGGCAGGAAGTAGCTGACGCTGTTGGAGGCCCGGACATTGGTGCGACCACCGATGTTGTTGGCAATTTGGCTCGCGCCCACGCCGTTGTAGGTGAAGGGGTCGAACCAGACATAGTTCCAGAAATGCGGCGTGTAATCCCGGCCCAGGCGAATCTCGCCATAGCCACCGCTCAGGCTGACCGTGGAGCGCCGGTTGAACGTCAGGCCGCCCGCCGTTGTCAGTCCGCTGGTCTGGTTGTTGGTGTTGGTCGCCTGGCCAAGTCCATCATCGTTGCTGAAGCCCGCTTCCAGCCAGAAGCTGGCGGCCATGCCGCTGCCCAGGTCTTCGGTGCCGCGAAAGCCCAGGCGGGTCGTGGTGTTGCCCGAGTTGGCCAGCTGCGTCTTGTTGGTCACCGAGCCGCGGCCTACCGCGAGCGTCGCGTCAACGACACCGAACAGGGTTACCGAGGACTGGGCGAAGGCGCTGCACGAAGCGGCGACGGCTGCCAAAGCGATCAAACTCTTTTTCATTTCAAGGGTCTCCAGTTAAAAA
>DAOPUP010000012.1:1963-5644 GCA_035350655.1 Acidovorax sp.
CTGCTTTGCAGCAGCAGGGGAATGTTGACCAGCAGGGTGTGGCCATCCGCCGGCGCCTTGGCCACCAGGTCGTTGCCGATCACGGTGCTGGCGCCGGGCTTGTTGTCTACCACCATGGGTTGGCGCAAGGTGTCGGCCATCTTGGTCGTCACCAGGCGTGTCACCGAGTCGGTGCCGCCGCCCGCGGGAAATGGCACGACCCAGCGCACGGCGTGGGAGGGATAGTCCTGTGCCCAGGACGGACCGAACGTCAGGAGGCCTGCGGCCACACAGAGTGCACTGCGCACCCAGCGAAAGGAAAGGAAGGGAAGGAGGTCATGGTAACGGGGATGGGGTTGGAAAGCACAAAGTCGGCCGCGGGGCTGCAAGGCCCCGGGCAGGGGCGCACGCTCAGTCGAGCTTGACGCCGGCCTTGCGGATCATCTGGCCCCAGCGCACCTGGTCGGCACGCACTTGGGCCGTGAACTGGGCTTGCGGCTTGCCGCCTGGCACATACCCGAGTTCGCGAACCTTGGCCTGGAAATCCGGCTGCAGCACGATCTTCTGGACTTCGCTTTCCAGCCGCTTGACCACGGCGGGCGGGGTCTTGCCCGGCAGGAACAAGCCGCCCCAGACGTCGGCCTCGAACCCGGGGTAGCCGAGCTCCGTCAGAGTGGGCACCTGCGGTGTCAGGGGTGAACGGGTCGCGCCCGTGACGGCCAGCAGGCGAACTTTGCCTGCGTCGAGCTGGGGCTTGAGCGTGACGTAGTCGAGAAACACGGCCGTGATCTCGCCACCCAGCAAGGCGAGCATGGCGGGGGAACTGCCTTTGTAGGGCACATGCGTCATCGTCAGCCCGTTGGCCTCGCTCAGGGCGTGGCCCAGCAGGTGGCCGGAGGAGCCTGCACCGATCGATGCATAGTTGTATTCACTGGGGCGGGCCTTGGCGGCCGCTACATATTCTTTCAGCGTGCGGGCCGGCACGCCATTGGCGTTGACGGCAAACCACAGGGGCGAAGTCACCAGATCCGTCACGGGGGTCAGATCGACCTGCGGGTCGTAGGGCAGTTTGCTGTAGAGGCTGGGCGTTTGCACCAGCAGCGGCACATTGAGCAGGACGGTGTAGCCATCGGGGGCCGACTTGGCCACGAAATCGCTCGCGATGATGCTGCTGGCACCGGGCTTGTTTTCCACGATGACGGGCTGGGCCACGGAATCCGCCAGCTTTTGCGCCAGCAGCCGTCCCAGCACATCACCGCCACCACCCGGGGCAAAGGGCACCACGATCTTGATGGTTCGGCTGGGGTAGTCGCTCGCCTGGGCCCAGGCCGGGCCGGCCGTTGCCAGCAGCAAGCCGCACGCCAGGGTGACGGGGCGCAATAAATTTCCAACGCATTTCTTCAACATCTTTGTCTCCGGTTATTTCTGCTGGACAGGGTCTTCGCCCATTGATTCCCGTATGAATTAAAAAAGATACACTCTCACATTTCAATAAATATCATTCATTTATCCCATCCAATGAGAGAAGACTCCAAAATCACCGGTGCACAAAGCGCCGCCAAGGTGCTTTCCTTGCTCAGGCAGGTGGGCATCCACCATCCGCAGGGCATCCGCCTGACCCAGCTGATCGAGGCGACGGGGCAGGACCGCTCCACAGCCCACCGTCTGCTGGCCTGCTTGATCGAGGAAGGCTTTGTCGAGCGCGCCCATCCGACCAAGCTCTATCGTCTGGGCCTGGAGGCCATGCAACTGGGGCTGGTGTCTGCGGGCATGGCGCCGGTGGTGGAGCGTTTCAGGCCGGTGATGCAGCGGGTGGCGCGCCAGACCGGCGACACGGTGTTTCTGATCGTGCGCAGCGGGGACCATGCACTGTGTCTGCACCGCGAAGAGGGAACCTACCCCGTCAAGGCGTTTGTCATCGAGCCCGGCTCGCGCCGACTGCTGGGCGTCAGTTCGGTGGGCGTGGGCATCCTGGCACGCCTGGACGATGCAGAGGTGGCGAGCATTTATGGCCGGCATGCTACTGAGTACCTTTCGTGGGGCCTGACGTTGGACAAGCTCAGAACCTTTGTTCGGGAGGCACGCAAGACGGGGTTTGTCGAAATGAGCGATCTGCGGACCGAGGAAACCGCCGGTGTGGGCTGCGCATTCCGCTTGTCCAGCAACAGCTATGCGGGCATCAGCGTTGCGGCCATCAACTCCCGCATGCCGGTGCAACGGCGGCGGGAGCTGGGGGCACAGCTGAAGGAAGAATTGCGCTCTTTTGAATGGGGCTCCTCTGTTGTTCAGCCTTAGCGCGCAGGCGACACACAGCCGCTGACGGCGGGCGGGTTGCGCCGCCAGGTCAGGCTGCCGCTGCCTCGCGTTCCACGACAAAGCTCACCACGGTGCCAAAGGAGCCGCCAATGTTGAGTGTCTGGATGCGCCTTGCGCCCTCGATCTGGCAGTCCTGCGCATGTCCGGTGACCTGGCGCGCCGCATCGAGCAGCATGCGGCTACCCGTGGCGCCCACGGGGTGTCCGCACCCGATCAGTCCGCCGCTCATATTGATGGGGCAGCGCCCGCCCGGTGCAATCACGCCTTCCTCGACTGCGCGCCAGCTCTGGCCCGGCGCGGTGAGTCCGAAATGGTCGATCGCTACATATTCGGTGGTGGTGAAGCAGTCGTGGGTCTCGATGCCATCCATGGCCCCCACGTCGGGCACACCGGCGCGCCGCCAGGCATCTTCCAGCGTCTGGCGCAGGTGCGGGAACACGTAGGGCATGTCGCGGCTGCGCTCGAACTTGTCGAGCAGGCGCAGGCCCGCGTTGCGGTGGCCCCAGCCGCTGATGCGCGCGAGGTTGTCCAGGCGGCCGCCAGTGCGTTGCGCGTGGGCCTGCGCGAACCGGGGCGACGCCAGCACGACGGCGCAGGCGCCATCGGTGATCTGGCCGCAGTCCTGGCGTCGGGTGCCCGGCTCGATCAAGGGATTGGCCTGGTCGTCGTCAGTGAAGCTCAGCGCGTCAAATTGCCACTTGCGCGTTTGCGCCAGCGGATTGCGCCGGGCGTTGCCGTAGTTGATTTCGGCGATGCGGTTGAGGTGGCGGCGATCCAGGCCATAGCGGCGCTCGTATTCCTGGGCCACGCGGCCAAAGGCGGCGGGCCACATGAAGGTGCAGTCGAAGCCCTCATGGCCTTGCCATCCGGCGGCGTTCTGGTTCATCGAGGACGCGTTGCCGGGCAGGTTCTTCTGTTCTTCGGCCCCCAGCACGAGCACGCAGTCATAGCGGCCGGCCTCGATCTCGGCCATGGCTGCCAGGATGGCCAGCGACGAGGACGCGCAGGCGCCCTCGTGGCGCATGGCAGGAACGCCCCAGAGCTCGGGAACCACCTGCGCCACCATGGCGCCCAGATGGGCTTGCTGGCGTTGCAGCTCGCCAAACGCATTGCCGACGTGGATGCTTTCTATCGCACTCGCGTCGATGGCCGCTGCGTCGAGGGCGCCGAGCGTGGCTTCGCGCATCATGTCCGAAATGTCCAGTCCCTGGCGCGACCAGGCGGTGGCGAAGTCGGTCTGGTAGCCGCCGAGAATGTAGGTGGGTTGGCTCATGGGGGTGTCTCTGTCAAGGGGCGTCGGTGCTGTCAGGCCAGGCCGGGCCAGTCGGTTTGGATCTCGCTGGCATCGGCCCAGCACGAATGGGTGCCGCTGCTGATGCGGTGCGG
>DAOPUP010000012.1:5744-16220 GCA_035350655.1 Acidovorax sp.
GTGTTGATCATGCCGAACTCGAGATAGCTCTCATCGAGTCGGCGCTCTGCGACCGCGCCCGTGCGCAGGTTGAGGCGCCATTCATAGAGGGTGGGGCCGTAGCGTTCGGGCCCCAGCGTGGTGCCGGAGTTGTCGTAGCCGGCGCGTGGCATGGGCGTCTTCTGGTGGAAACCGTGCAGGACCAGTTCGTCGCCCTCCTCCCAGGCATTGAGCCAGTGCAGCACATAGGTGGGGCTGGCCTCGAACCAGCGCACGCCCGTCTGCGGCGCGTGGCGGCGCGGCACCACTGCAAAGCGCGCCGGTTGGTCCTCGCGGTAGATGAGCTTGTGCTTGTCCTGCGCCAGCAAGGCTTCGTCCCAGTGCAGCGGGAAATCGTTGAGGATGGCAAAGTTCTCGGTGAACACCATGTCATGCGGCAGGCGCGGGCCGGGCAGTGGCACGGGCACGTAATGCACCAGGCGGTTATTGCGATCCACCTCGCCGTAATGCATGTAGGGCGCCTGCTTGCTGTAGTTGAAGAACAGCAAGTCCCCCGTGCGGGGGCAGACCTTGGGGTGGGCCGAGATGCCGTTGTGCGGCATGACCCGCGCGGCCCATGCGTCCACGCCCCGGGCTTCGAGGGTGCGCGCATCGAACCGGTAGGGTTCGCCGCATTGGTAGAACGTGGTGAGGGCGCTGCCCGCATGCACGATGACATCGGTGGCCGAGGTGTCCTTCAGGCCGCCGCGCGCGCCCCAGCCCGGACGCTGGGCCACCGAAGGCCGGTCGATCAGCCCGGCATACAGCGCCTGGCCGGCTGCCTGTTCCTCCATGAAGCCCTTGGTGCGCAGAAATCGGTTGCGGTACTCGCACCGCCCGTTCTGAAAGCTCAGCATGTGCAGCATGCCGTCGCCATCGAAGACATGGTAGGTGCCCAGTGGCTGGTGCACGGGGTTTTGCGTGTTGCGCAGGTACACGCCGTTCAGGCGCTTGGGAATTTCTCCTATCACCTCGGGATCGGTCACCGTGTACTCGGTGTAGTTGGGCTGGAATGCCCCCGTCATGTAGGGATGGTTGCCCGGCACCAGGGTAGGGCTCACCTGGCCAAAAATCTCGGTGTGCATATCGGATCCTTCGTTGCTGTATCAGGTTGCCAGGGCGGCAAAGCGCTGGCGCGCTGTCTGGTATTCGTGTGCAAGCCGGTGGACTACCTCGTCCACCCGCTCCACCGCCTTGACTGCGCCCAGGCCCTGGCCGGCAGCCCAGACATCGACCCATTTGCGTGCTGCGATGGGCTTGCTGCTGTCGTACTGGCGCTCGGGTGCGGGCGGCATGTTGTCGGGGTCGATGCCCAGTGCACGCAGCGATGGCTTGAGCCAGCTGGCCGGTGTCCCGGTGATGCCGGCGCTCACAATGAGGTCGTCGGCGTTGCTGTCCACCAGCATCTGCTTGTAGGCTGGGTCGGCCATGCTTTCCACGGTGGGAATGAAGCGCGTTCCCATGTAGACCAGGTCGGCGCCGCTGGCGATGGCACCCGCCACGCCCCAGCCATCGCTGATGCCGCCGCCCACGATCACGGTGCCGTCAAAGAACTCGCGCACCGCACTGACGAAGGCAAACGGCGACAGGTGCCCCGTGTGCCCCCCGGCGCCCGCGCAGACGCAGGCCAGGCCATCCGCACCCGCCGCTACCGCCTTGCGCGCCAGCTGGAGGTTGATCACATCCGCCACCACTATGCCCCCGTAGCTGTGCACCACCTCCACCGCCGGCTTGGGGCTGCCCAGCGCCGTCACCACGATGGGCGGCTGGTAGCGGGCGATCAGCTCCAGGTCTTCGGCCAGCCGCGTGTTGGACGAGTGCGTGACCAGATTGGCGCACCAGGGGCCAATGGTCGACGCCGGCTGCTCGTCACGCGCCCGGGCCAGGCCCTCGGTGATCTGCTTCATCCAGTCGTCGAGCATCGCGATGGGCCGCGCATTGGGTGTGGGAAAGGCACCGACGATGCCGGCCTTGCAGGCGGCCAGCACCAGCTCGGTGCCCGACACCAGAAACATGGGTGCGGCGACCACGGGCAGGCGCAGCGCTCGGGAAAAATCAGCAGGCATCATTCGCTCGCCTTGAAACCGGAGATGCTGACCGCCTCGGACCACCGCCGGGCGTCGGCCTGCACGAATTGGTTGAACTCTTCTGGTGCCATCGGCAGCGATTCAAAATCGAGCGCACGCCATTTTTCGCGCAGTTCGGCGCTGCGCAAGACCTTGCCCAACTCGGCGTTCAAGCGTTGTATGGCCGTATCGGGCGTACCTGCCGGGGCAGAGAGGCCCGACCAGATGTAGATTTCCAGATCGGGAAACCCCTGCTCCCGGAAGGTGGCCACGTTCGGCATCAAGGGCGAGCGCTGCGGGCTGGTGACTGCCAGCACCTTCACCTTGCCCGACTCCAAATGGGGCTTGACCGCCAGCAGCGGCAGGAAGGCGGCATTGACCTGGCCCCCCACCAGGTTCTGCACCGCCGGTGGTGTTCCGTTGAAGGGGGCATGCACGAGCTGAAGGCCGGCGCGCTGGTTGAGGATGACCCCGGCAAAGTGCGAGGAATTGCCCGCCGTGAAAGAGGCATAAGACACCGGATCGGTCTGCCGCTTGGCCCAGGTCACGAATTCCTTGACATTGTTCGCAGGCACATTGGCATTGACGGCCAGCACCATGGACGCGCCGACGAAGCCAGTCACCGATTTGAAGCTGCGTTGCGCGTCATACGGCAGCTTGCTGAACGTGAAGGGATTGATGGCCAGCATGCTGGTGTTGGTCAGCAGCAAGGTGTAGCCGTCGGCCGGTGCATTCATCACGGTCTGGGCGGCAATGATGCCCGAGCCGCCGGGCTTGTTGTCCACCAGCATGGGCTGCCCCGTGTTTTTCTTGAACTCCTCGGCGACCTGGCGCAGCGCGCTGTCGAGCGTGTTGCCGGCCGCGAAGGGCACGACGACGCGCACAGGGCGCGAGGGAAAGGCCTGGGCCTGCACTGCAGGCACTGCGGCACATGCTGCCAGGGCCAGCGACCATTGCATAAAGTTGCGTTTTTTCACGGGATGTCTCCTTGTTGTTGGGGGTTCAGTTCAGCCAGTCGCGCAGGGCCGCCACCACGGCGCCGGGCTGCTCGAGCGGCAGCATGTGGCCGGCGTCATTCACCCGGCGCAACTGGGCGCCCGGCAGGGCGGCGGCCAGTGCGTCGGACAGTGCGGGGGGGGTGATGCGGTCCTGTTCGCCGCAGAGCACACGCACGGGCAGTTGCAGCGCGCCCAGGGCGGCCCGGTGGTCGCTGCGGGTCATGATGGCGCGCGTCTGCCGGATGGCTGCCTGGGCGCCCACGTCGCGCATCATCTGGCACAAAGGTTCGTGCAGCGTGGGGGGGGCATTGCGCGCCACGCCACGGCGCGCAATGCCTTGCAGCGTGCCCTCAAAGTCCTGTGTGAACGCCGCGATGGCCTTCTCCCGCCCTGCGGCACCTTCGGGGGATTCGGGCAGACAGGACGTGGACAGCAACGCGGCGGCCCGCCAGGTGCGTCGGGGCCGGGCGAGCATCTCGATGGCAACATAGCCCCCCAGCGAAAAGCCGGCCAGCACACAGGGCACCTCGGCGGGGACATCGGCGAGAAGGGCCCAGGCGTCATCGGCCATGTCGGCGATGCGGGCCTGGGTTCTCACGTCGGCAATGCGCACGTCCGCAAGTGCGCGCAGGTCTGACGCCACTTCGGCCCAGAGGCGTGCGTCATTGAGCATGCCGGGGATCAGCAGGAGGACGGGCGCCGTCATGCCGGACGCACCTCGGCGGCCGATTCAGTGCGGCCGATCAGCTGATCGCGCAGCACGCGTTTGAGGACCTTGCCCACGGGGTTGCGCGGCAGCGCGTCCAGCACGGCAATGCGCTCGGGCAGCTTGAAGGCCGCCACCTGCTCGACACGGCGCAGGTGCTCCACCAGCTCCGCCAGCTCGATGGTCTGGCCCGGCTGCTGCGGCACGACGACCGCGCACACGCGCTCACCCAGCACGTCGTCGGGCCAGCCGATGACGGCGGCTTCGCGCACCTTGGAGAAAGACAGCAGCAGGCTTTCGACTTCCTCCGAAGAGATGTTCATGCCTCCGCGCACCACGATATCTTTGTGCCGGCCCGCGAACAGATAAAACTCGTTGCGCTCGCCCGCAATCTCGAACAGGTCACCCGTGCGATAGAAACCTTGTGCATCGAAAGCCCGGGCGGTGAGTTCGGGTGCGCGGTAGTAGCCGCTGAAGATGGTGGGGCCTTTGAAGCGCAGTTCGCCCACCTTGCCGGGCACAGTGATGTCGGTTTCGTCGTCGAGATTCACCAGGCGCGTATGTATCTTGCGCGCATTGGAGAGCGACCAGGAGTAGCCCGGCACACCCACGCGGGGGAAGTAGCGCGCGCGCTGGCGGCGATCTGGAACGTCCTGGGGGGTGGAGGACAGCGCCGCCCCTTCGTTGGAGCCGAAATAGTTGACGACCTCGATGCCGAACTGGGTGTGGCATTGCTCTACCAGCCATTCCGCCAGAGGCCCGCCGCCCGAGCCCAGCCGGCGCAGTCGGCTGAGGTCGACCCCCTCGAGTTTTTCGGGAGACTTGAGCAACATGCTCAACACGGCAGGCGCTGCCACGGTGTAGTCCATGGGATTGCTGCGCAGCTGCTCGATGAACACGTCGATGTCGAACGGGTGGTGGTGGTGCAGCGTCCCGCCCACCATGAGCCAGGCGACCAGGCTGGTGGAAACGCCGGCCATGTTGACAAACGGGAACGGGATCAGAAGCTGCGCCCCGGGCTGCAGCTGCCCGGCCTCGATAACCGACTGGCCCACGATCAGCCATTCGTTGTGGTTGCGCGGCACACCCTTGGGCTGGGCTTCCGTGCCGGAAGTCCAGCAAATCGTCAGCACATCCTGTGCGCCAATGCCAATGGCCTGCATGTGGGCGCGCAGCCGCGCTGCGTCCCAGGCGGGCGTCGCCTCCAGTTCGGGCAACAGGGCCGAAATTCCTTGCGTCCCCTCCGTGGCCGTCGCATCGCCCAGCGCCCACACCTGCTGGAGTGCGGGGCGTTGTGTCCGCAGGCCGGACCATTGGGCCGACTGGGCGTAGTGCCCCACCCGGGCCGTGGTGATGGCAAGGCGCGCGCAGGTCATGTCCAGCACATGCAGCAGTTCATGGGCGCGGTACTGCACCGGCACCGGGGAGACCACGATGCCACTGATCGCACAGGCCAGGTAGATGGCGTGCATCTCCACGCAGTTGGGCAGCTGCATCACCAGCACATCATCCTTGCGCAAACCCTGTCGATGCAGGAAGGCGGCGTACCGGCCCACCTGCAGCTGCAGTTGCGACCAAGTCCACCGCTGGGGTGGCTCGCCGGTGATGGCCTGCCGGTTGGGTGCATCGACCACGGCCAGCGCCTGCGGGATGCGCTGCACGGTGTCCAGGAACAGGTCGGCCAGGGTGCGATCACCCCACCAGCCTTGGCGCACATATTCGTCAATGCGCTCTTGGGGAACGAGAATCATGGGGTCACTTCCAACGGTCAAGAGTTTGCTGGCTGACAAAGGTGGCGTGAAAGCCGTGCGGCACGCGGCGTGGCAGCAGGACGCGGGCCACCGGCCCTTCGGCCAGGCGTGCGCCCTTGCAGTCGAATACCTGGATTTCCGAGCGTTCGTCCACCGGGTTCCAGACATAGGTCACGAGGTAGCCATCGTCTTCGCTCTGGGCGTTGTCACGCACTGCAAAGCCGGGCTCGTTGTAGAAGAACTGCGGCCCGGCGCTGAAGGCAACGTAGCCCCCGGTGCGCAGGTCGTATTTCACCAGCCCCGGAAAACGCGGCTCTTCGCGGCCGCCTTGCGGGAACAGCACATGGTACGAGTAGGCGTTCTTGCGGCCCTGGTAGAGGCTGTTGATGACGGGGAACTCGGTGTTGAGCACATCGTCGATCACGCGCTCGTGCGTCTGGCCGGTCTTCAGGTTCAGGCGCCATTCATATAGCCAGAAGTCACGCTGGCGCAAATGGATGGTCTGCTCCAGGCGGCGCGCATCGGGCTGGCCGTCCGGGTCGGTGTGCAGGCGGTAGGGTGTGCCCAGCATCACCACCTCGTCGCCTTCTTCCCAGGCGTTGACCACATGCAGCATGTACGCAGGCTGGGCCGTGAACCAGCGGATCTCGCTGACCTGGCCATGGCGCGGCACCACCGCGAACCGCGTCGGCTGGTCGGCATGAAAGCGCAGCTTGTAGCGCCCTTTTGCCAGGGCCTCGGCATCGGGCTTGAGCGGGAAATCGTGCAGGATGGTGTAGTGCTCGGTCACCGCCATGTCATGCGGCAGGGTGGGGCCGGGCAGCGGTATCTCAATCTTGTGCTTGAGCTGGCGATCGGGGCCGATCACGCCGTAGGTCATGTAGGGCGGCTGGAGGTCGTAGTCGAAAAACATCAGCTCGCCGGTGTGCTCGTCGGGCCGTGAATGCGCCGACATGCGGCTGACGGCGCCGCCGTAGTCGGCCGTGCCCAGGGTTTCCAATGTCTCGGGATCCAGCGCGTAAGGCATGCCGGAGCGGTACCACATGCTGATGAGGCGACCCGCGTGGTACTTCACATCGGTGTTGGAGGTGTTCTTCAGCGGCTGGTCGGGGCGATCCGCCTGCCAGGGCTCTTTGAGCCCCTTCCAGAGGGCGTGGCCCGCGGCCTGCTCTTCACGCAAGCCCGACGTCTGCACCCATCGGTTGCGGTAGCTTGCCTTGCCCTGGCGAAAGCGCACGGCATGCAGCATGCCATCACCGTCGTAGGCGTGGTAGCGCCAATCAGGGGCAAAGTAAGGATTGGGCCCGTTGCGCACGTACAGGCCATTGAGGTCTGCGGGCAACTGGCCGATGACTTCCATCGCCTCGAAGGCATCTTCGGACTGGATGGGTCCGTTGTTGCCATGGAGCGCGGGGATTTCGTGCTTCGGCAGATCGTTCAGCTGCATTGTCTTGTCTCCTGTGTTCATGAATCTTCTGAACATCGGCTGGCATCGTAAAAAGTTCCGTTTCCCAGTGGGGTTCGTGTTTCGATATATTGACTACTATTGCGATATGTCAAACACAACCGGCACCCAACGGCGTACGCCCCACGACCTGGCTGAATACGAGGGTGACCGCCAGTTCGCCACCACGCTTGCACGGGGCATGCAGTTGCTGCGCTGCTTTACGCCTGAGGAGCCGGTACAGGGCAACCGCGAACTCTCGCGCCGCCTGCAATTGCCCGCCGCCACGGTGTCGCGCCTGACTTACACGTTGATGGCGCTGGGTTACCTGGCGCAGGATGAGCACAAGGGCAAATACCGGCTGGGCTCGGCGGTGCTGTCGCTGGGTTACCCGTTGCTGGAACTGTTCACCATCCGGCGCCGCGCCCGCCCGCTGATGCTCGAGCTCTCACAGGCTGTGGGAGGCTCGGTATCGATAGGTATTCGCGACCGCGTCAGCATCGTGTACATCGAGGCCCTGCGCTCGCACAACAAGCGCATCTACCCGCTGGATGTGGGCACGAGCCATTCGCTGGCCGGCACCGCCATTGGGCGTGCCTATCTGATGGCCTGCTCGCCCCCCGAAAGAGAGTCGGTGCTGAACCAGCTGCGGCTGAAGGCCCCGCAGGAGTGGGAGCGCCACTCTATCGAGTTGCTGCGCAACATCAGCCAGTACCCGAGCCAGGGTTGTTGCGTATCCGTGGGCGAGGTCCACTCGGACGTGCAGGCCGTGGCCGTTCCTCTGGGCCGTATTGACCGTGGCGAGCCCGCCGCCCTGAACTGTTCCTTCCAGGGGCGGACACTCGACCGTGACTGGCTGATCCGGGAGATCGCACCCCAGCTGCAAACGCTGGCGCGCCAGCTCATGTGATGGACGGCGCTGCGATGCACAGGTGCAGCGCGCCAATCCGCACCCCTGCACGCGGGTAGTTGATTGACAGCCATGGTTGCCTGCCTGGCGCTGATGGCGCGCATTGCCGCTGGCAGCGGGTCGCCCACCGCCCCGATCGGCCGGCCGGCTGCGTCATCTGGTGCCTCGTTCGGGACAGGTCGCCGATTGCCTGTCGTGAATACAAATAAATCTCACGATGCAAGAGAAAAATAAGATATTTCTTTGGGTGTGGGATTTGTTTCGATAAATTGCGATGGCTGGAGCAAGCCGCCTGTCTGTGCGGGGGGCCTGCCATGGCGTCCTCCACGCCGCACTTTGTCTATCCACCAAGGACCCACCGAATGAACGCATCGATCAGTGACGATCAAAAAATTGCCATTTTTCAGGAAATGGCACGCGCATGGCACGATCAGGAATGGCGCACCTGTGCCGACCTGTTCGCCGTGGAGGGTGTGCTGCACTCCGTCATGCTCGATCCGGTGGTCGGCCGCGAAACCATCTACAACCGCATCTCCAAGCTCGGTGGCGCCCACAAGGAGGTGACCCTGCATATCCATCGCATCGGCACCATCGATGGCGCCCTGGTGGTCGAGCGCACCGATGAAATTGTCATCAACGGCGTCAAGGGCGAGTGCCCGGTGGTGGGGGTGCTGGAGTTCGACGGCGACAAGATTGCACGCTGGCGCGATTACTACGACCGGGCGCAACTGGAGCGGGCTGCTGGCCACGCGAGCGCCCCCCGACAGTCCTGAACGCAGCACGGCCCCCACAGGGGCGCCGCTGCAACTCCTATCTCCCCAACTCCGGTTGACGCCATGGCCACCAAAGCGAACGTTCCCCTCAAAAAACTCATCAGTTTCTATTGCCGCTTCACCCCCAGTTACAGCCAGATTGGCTACTATGCCCGCCGCCTTTTCTGGCGCCGCCTGCAAGGCAACTTCACAGGACAGACCTGGCTGGTGGTGGGTGGATCGGAAGGCATTGGTGGCTCGGCGGCGCGCTCGGCGGTGGCAGGAGGCGCCACCGTCATCAACGTGGCGCGCAACGCTGAAAAGCTCACGGCATTCGCCCACTCCACGGCCGATCCAGGCAAGGTGGTGCCGGAGGTGGCGGACTTTTCACTGCGCCAGGATGTCTGGGCCTTGCTCGATCGCCTGCAGGCGCGGGGCGTCAAGATCGATGTGCTGGTCAACAACGTCGGCATCCAGAAACGCGACCAGATCATCACCCGCGAAGGACTCGAAACCTCGTTCGCCACCAACATCCTCAGCCACTACCTGTTCACCCGCGAACTGCTCAGCCGCGGCATGCTCCGCGACGATGCGACCGTGATCGAAGTGTCATCGGGCGGCATGTACAACCACATGCTGGTGGTCAAGGATCTGAACATCACAGGCGACGGATACCTTGGGGTCCGCGCCTACGGACTGTCCAAGCGCGCACAGGTGGTCATGACCCAGCATTGGCGCCAGAAATTCGCGGGTTCGAAACGCCAGTTCTATGTCGTGCATCCGGGCTGGGTGGACACTGCGGCCGTGGGGCGTTCCATGCCCCGATTCCGCGCCACGCTCAAGTCGGTCCTGCGCAAAGACCACCAAGGTGCCGACACCATCGTGTGGCTCGCGGAAACGCGCCCGCCACAGCGCTCGGACGAATCCATCTGGTTTGATCGCCGCGAGCGCACCGCCCATATCTTCGCGCATACGCCCAAGGCCACGGACACCGCTGAGACCTTGATCTGCAGCCTGGAGTCCTATTGCGATCGGCCTGCGGCCGCAGCGTGAGTGGCTGGTGCTGCCTTGTCGGCTGCGAGGCGGTAGGCATGGCATGGCATCCCCGCGTTGATTGGCGTGGATCGGTGGCGTGACGCGGTCACTGGGCGCATTGCCACCGGGCCGCAGGGGTTCAACCTGGCCCGGCTGCGGTGGGGCTGCTTTGCTGCACTTCGGCAAACGCCCGCACCACATCCAGGAAGGCTGCCAACACCGGCGAAGCGTCGTCGGTGCGGTACAGGCAGCTGAGCTCGATGTCGCGCAGGTGGTGCGAGTGCAGCGGCCGGTAGACCACCCCGGGCAGGCGCAGGCTGGTGGCCGACTGGGTGGTGATGCAGGCGCCAAAACCGCCCGCGACCAGGGCCACGCAGGTCAGCACATCTTCTACGGCCTGTGCCACGTTCAGGCGAATGCCTTCGCGGTGAAAGGCGCTGGCCACCTCCTGTGCCAGGCCGGGCAGGGGGGCGTTGGGGTAGACGATCATCGGTTCGCCATCCAGGTCGCGCAGAACAATCTCGTGGCGCGCGCACAGAGGGTGGGTTTCCGGCAGGCCGACCACCAGTTTCTCCTGCAGCACGGTGAGTACCCCCAGGCCGGGCTCGGGGGGCACCAGGCGGTTGAAGCCGATGGTGATGCGGCGCTCGCGCAGCGCCTGCAGCTGTTCGCCCTTGGTCAGGTTGTGCAGCTCGATGCGCACTTCGGGGCGCGCCCTGTGGAATGCGGCCAGCAGGCGCGGGATCACGTCCAGCACGCCCGAGCCGAAGATGCCTACATCGAGCTGGCCGATCAG
>DAOPUP010000013.1:0-15885 GCA_035350655.1 Acidovorax sp.
AACATTGGCTCGAAGGAAAACACCGATTATGAACTTTGATCTGAAGACGCTGGAGCTGCCGGCGGCGGCTATCGAAAAATGTGACCTGTTGGTCGTTTTGGTGTCCGAGGGTTTCAGGCCGGGGCAGGACGCCTTGTCGGTGCTGGTGGCACATGCGCTCAAGTCCGGCGATCTGGAAACCAAGGCGGGCAAGCACCTGCAACTCTATTTGGCGCCTGCCGTCAGCGCCCGCCGTGTCGTTTTGCTGGGTTCTGGTAACGGATCCGCACGCAACGTTCGCCAAGCCCTGCAGTCCATTGCAATGACCTTCAAGCTGCCCCAGGTCAAGCGTGCAGTGGTCTGCTTTGCCGGGGATGCCCAGGCAGAGAGCGTGTGCGCTGCTGTGCAGGCAGTCGCTGATGCCAGCTATGTTTACACAACGACCAAGCCCAAGGCCGAGGCACGCACCTTGAACCGGGTGGTGATTGGTGTGGCTCACGCAGAGGCGGTGCGCGAGGCTTTTGCGCGAGGGCTGGGGCTCATGGCTGGCGTGGAGTTTGCCCGCGAATGGGGCAATCGTCCGGCCAACCATGCAACACCGAGTCTGCTGGCCGAGGCTGCCAAGTCCCTGGGCAGGCAGCCCCGGATGCAGTGCAAGGTGCATGGCCCCGCTGAAGTGGCTCGTCTTGGCATGGGCGCATTCATGGCCGTTGCCCGTGGGTCCGAGGAGCCGCTGCGGCTGATAGAACTTCGGTACATCGGTGCCGGAAAAGCCGATGCCCCGGTGGTGCTGGTGGGGAAAGGCATCACTTTTGACACTGGGGGCATTTCCATCAAGCCCGCTGCCGAGATGGATGAAATGAAGTTCGACATGTGTGGCGCAGCGAGTGTGCTGGGCGTGTTTCGCGCTCTGGGAGAGTTGCAACCCGCGATCAATGTGGTGGGCCTCATTCCCGCTTGCGAAAACATGCCGGATGGCCGGGCCGTGAAGCCCGGTGACGTTGTCACCAGCATGAGCGGGCAGACGATCGAGGTGCTGAACACGGATGCCGAAGGGCGTCTGGTGCTGTGCGATGTGCTGACCTATGCTGCGCGCTTCAAGCCTACCTCGGTCGTGGATGTCGCCACCTTGACCGGTGCCTGCGTGATTGCTCTGGGCGGGGTGCGCAGCGGACTTTTTGCCAATAACGATGCGCTGGCAGCTGCCCTGTCTGCTGCAGGGGAGGCGGCTCAGGACCCTTGCTGGCGCATGCCGCTGGACGAAGACTATGCCGAGGGCCTCAAAAGCAATTTTGCCGACATGGGCAATGTGGCCGGGCGTGCGGGCGGCGCCATCACTGCAGCCAAGTTTTTGCAGCGATTTGTGGGGGAATTCTCATGGGCACACCTCGACATTGCAGGCACCGCATGGAAAGGCGGGGCGGTCAAGGGGTCGACTGGCCGACCTGTGGGCTTGCTTGTGCATTACCTCCTTGAACATGCTCGGCAGTTGTCCGAAACGGGCCTGTTGGCGGCGGCGGTCCCCAGGGCGACGACCAGACGCAAGGCCCGCTCAACACCTGTCTGAGTTGGTGATGACTGAAATAGCCTTCCACTTCAATGCGCCTGACAAATTGGCCTATGCCTGTCGGTTTGCCCGCAAGGCGCAACGCAGTGGCGTGCGCCTGGTGATTTCAGGGTCTGCAGACACATTGGTGGAACTCGACGGAATGCTCTGGAACATGATGCCCCAGGATTTCGTGGCCCATTGCAGCAGCGATGCCGGTGAAGAACTTTTGCGCTTTTCACCTGTGGTGCTGGCTGTGGATGTACGCCAGGGGGGGCATCAAGAGGTGCTGTTGAATCTGGGGGGGGCTGTGCCGGAAGGTTTCAGCCGTTTTGAGCGATTGGTGGAAGTGGTTAGCGCCACCGATGAAGCTGACCGCAGTGCGGCGCGTGCGCGCTGGCGCCACTATGCATCACGGGGTTATGTGATTACGCGCCATGACCTGGTGTTGAAAGCCGACTAATGTCTATCTCGCCCAGGGTACCTCCCCGTTTTGTGCCAACCCTCACCGAGGTGGTGCATGTGCCGGATGTGCTCCCTATTCCCGTGCCACCGGTGCAACCTGCGCCACCGCACCAGGTTGATACTGCAGCGGCCGCCGTGCCCGTGCGATTGGCGGGCGAAGAGGGGGCAGACTTCGTCGCCACGACGCCTGCCCAGCGAAGCGCTTCGCCGCAGGGCCTGGAGGAGTGCATGGTGCACCACGTCATGCAGCGCGTGGACGTGATGCTGGATCAGCGGCTGCGCGACGCGATTGCACTGGTGGTACAGGAACAGACCCGCACCCTCATGCCTCGCCTGCGAGAGGAAATTGAGTCGGTCGTTGATTCGGTAGTTCGGTCCGCGGTTTACGAGGCAGTGGCTGACGAATTGGCCAGCGGCAACCCGTTGTGGCCCCAGCGATGACGGCGTATTTCCCCCGGGGGGCGCGGTTTTGTAAGCGTGTTCCCTAATGAACTGGCCCGTAAATTGCGATATGTTCATCTGCGTTGTGACGTTGGAAATCTACTCGGCCTTTATCCTTACTGGAGATTGATATGCAATTGAAGTTGAAACTGACAGCAGTTGCTGCTGCCATGGCTGTTACTGGTATGGCCTTTGCACAAGAGCAAGTGGTCAAGATTGGTCACGTTGCGCCCATGTCGGGTGCACAGGCTTCCTATGGGAAAGACAATGAAAATGGCGCGCGTATGGCCATTCAGGAATTGAATGCCCAGGGCATCACCATTGGTGGCAAGAAGATCAAGTTTGAATTGATGGCCGAAGATGATGCCGCGGACCCCAAGCAGGGTACGGCGGCTGCACAAAAGCTTTGTGACTCGAAGGTCGCCGGTGTCGTCGGCCACCTCAATTCTGGCACCACTATCCCCGCATCCAAGGTCTATAACGACTGCGGCATTCCCCATGTCACGGGCGCAGCGACCAACCCCAACCTCACCAAGCCTGGCTACAAGACCACATTCCGCATCATTGCTAACGACAACGCCCTGGGGGCTGGCTTGGCTTTCTACGCTGCCGATACGCTAAAGCTGAAATCTGTCGCCATCGTCGATGACCGTACGGCTTATGGTCAGGGTGTGGCCAACGTGTTCAAGAAGGTTGCTGTAGAAAAGGGCATCAAGGTGGTTGACGAGCAGTTCACTACCGACAAGGCCACTGATTTCATGGCCATTCTGACGGCCATCAAGTCCAAGAATCCCGATGCCATCTTCTTTGGTGGGATGCACCCGCAAGCCGCCCCCATGCTTCGCCAGATGGAGCAGTTGGGCATGACCAATGTGAAGTATTTCGGTGGCGACGGCATTTGTACCCAAGAGATCATTCAATTGGTGTCGGGTGCCAAGACGCTGGCCAACGTGGTCTGCGCCGAAGGCGGCGCATCGCTCGATAAAATGCCTGGCGGCAAGGCGTGGAAGGCCAAGTACGATGCCAAATACCCGGGCCAATTCCAAGTTTATGGTCCCTACACCTACGACGCCACCTACCTGATCGTGGATGCCATGAAGCGTGCCAATTCGGTAGACCCCAAAGTCTATACCCCCGAATTGCTGAAATCTCAGTTCAAGGGTGTGACCTCCACAATCGCATTTGAGCCCAACGGCGAATTGAAGAATCCATCCATTTCCTTGTATGTCTACAGGGATGGGAAAAAAGTGCCTTTGAACTAAATGCCGAGAGATTATGGGTGGTATCTATGGATGCTGCCTGAAAAAATGGCTTCCCAGAAGGAAGCCATTTTTTATGGCGGGTCTGGTAAGGCCTATTCGCAAGACTTCAATATCCGGCCGGTTTTCAGCGCCGAACCTGCAGTGCGCCCGGGTTGACGATATTCGTGGGCGTACCTTTGATGAAATTCACCACGTTGTCGAAGGCAGCGCCGAAATACAATTCGTAGCTGTCCTGTTCCACATAACCGATGTGGGGAGTACAGATACAGTTTTCCAGGCGCAGCAAAGCGTGACCTTGCAGGATGGGCTCGCTCTCAAACACGTCAACGGCTGCCATTCCGGGGCGCCCGCGGTTCAGTGCGGCGATCAGCGCATCGGGTTCAATCAATTCAGCACGCGAGGTGTTGACCAGAAGTGACGTGGGCTTCATGCATGAAAGGTCTTCCAGAGAAATGATGCCGCGCGTTTCGTCGTTGAGTCGCAGATGAAGCGACAGCACATCACATTGCGAAAAAAACTCTTCCCGGTTGGTGGCGGCCTGGTATCCGTCGGAAAGCGCTTGAGCGCGGGATGCTTCGCGACCCCATATGCGTACATTCATGCCAAATGCGCGGCCATAGCCCGCCACCAGCTGACCAATACGGCCATAACCCCAGATCCCCAGTGTTTTACCGCGCAAAACGCTGCCGATACCGAAGTTTGCAGGCATGGAGGCCGCCTTGAGGCCGGATTGCTGCCAGGCTCCATGCTTGAGGTTGGCGATATATTGCGGCAATCGTCGCATGGAGGCCATCACCAAGGCCCAAGTCAGTTCCGCAGGCGCCACGGGTGAGCCGACCCCCTCGGCTACGGCAATGCCGCGTTCGGTGCAGGCCGCTACATCGATATGGCTACCGATCTTGCCGGTTTGTGCAATCAGCTTCAGCCGTGGTAGTTTCTCAACCAGCTGGCGCGTGATCTGGGTGCGCTCGCGCACCAGCACGATGATGTCGGCATCTTTAAGGCGCACGGCCAGTTGCCCCTGGCCTTTCACCGTGTTGGTGTAGACCTTCGCCGAATAGGGATCGAGCCGGCTCGCACAGTGGAGTTTGCGCACCGCGTCTTGATAGTCATCCAGAATCACAATATTCATCCCGCCATTGTGCCTTGGCGGGAGCCGGTCGGCAGTTGCTTTGGGCTCGACGACCTGGATCAATAGGCAACGCTTTGTCGCATGCCTTGGGCCAAGTCGGGGACCGCAGCCATCAGTGGTGCCATGTCTCGCAGGCCACCATGCGCTCAAGTTCTGCGCAAACGTCTGCCATGCGACCCGCAATGACCATGCGTCCTGCGTTGGATCGTGTGGGTGGGTACAGCACGCGTACCGGGCTATGGGAGCTCTGGCGGCTGGGTGTGCGCAGCCTGGTGGTGCCGGATGGCGCACTCTGCAATCGAACCGACCTGTGGCTGCGCGCGCTGGTGGTTGCGGAAACAGCCGGGCCGCGCGCATTGGCTGACCATGGGGATGGCTGCGTTGATTGCGCGTCGACACCGGTGGCCGGGCCGGGTGGAAAAACTTCGCGGCAGACGCTGGCATTGCAGGCCGGGCGGGCGGCACTGCGTGCAGGTGCTCCGTCCTGGGACTGAAGCCAATGGACGACAGCGTGAAACGGTTGTGCGAGCGCAGAGAGGGCGAACAAGGCAAGTCCCATGTGAAAACTCCGTGAAACAAGGGGTTGAGCACAGGCAGGATTGCAAGGGAGCGCAGTCTCAGGGCTGACAAATCGCCATGGATTCATCAAACGCCCGCCACCTGAGGTGCGCAGTTCATGGTGGCAGTTACATGAGCATGGTGTTTCGGATCAAGCCCACAGCCAGGCCTTCAATGGCAAAAACCTCTCCCGGCTGCACCACAATCACCGGGTAGTCGGGGTTTTCTGGTAGTAACTCGATGGTGCTGGCCGTGCGACGCAAACGTTTGACGGTGACATCGTCGCCCAGCCTCGCCACGACGATCTGACCGTTGCGGGCTTCCGTGGTGGACTGCACCGCGAGCAGGTCGCCGTCCATGATGCCGGCGTCGCGCATGGACATGCCGCGCACTTTGAGCAGGTAGTCGGGCTTGTGTTGAAACAGGCTGTTTTCCACGCTGTAGGTCTGGTCTACATGTTCCTGCGCGAGAATGGGTGAGCCGGCGGCCACGCGACCGATCAGCGGCAGGACCAGTTGTGACAATCCCGGTATGGGCAGACTGAACTGGGTGCCGCGCGCGGCATTGATCGAGCGTACGGCGTCACCGCGCAAGCGAATACCGCGAGAGGTACCGCTGACCAGTTCGATGACGCCTTTGCGTGCCAGGGCCTGAAGATGCTCTTCAGCCGCGTTGGCTGACTTGAAGCCCAGTTCGGCTGCGATTTCTGCCCGGGTTGGCGGTGCCCCCGTGCGCGAAATGGCGACCTGGATCAGGTCCAGGATTTGTTGCTGGCGGGCGGTGAGCTTGGGTTGGTCGAGCATGGCGTTTTCCAGGGCGTGCCACGGAGTGGCGAATAACTGTTTATTAATCCAGTAACTGTATTTTTCACCAGTTTTTCAAAGGATGCAAGTGAGCCGTCAAAAAATTGTGGTGCTGGGGACGGGTGGAACCATCGCGGGCACGGCAGTCCGCCCTGGCGACAACCTGGGTTACACCGCCGCGCAGCTGGGGGTGCAGCAGTTGCTGCAGGCCGTGCCGGGCCTGCAGGGGTTGGCCGCTGGCGGCCTGGTGGCCGAACAGCTCGCGCAGCTGGACAGCAAGGACATGGAGTTCAGCGTGTGGCGCTTGCTAGCAATGCGTTGTGCTACCGCGCTCGCGGATCCTGAGGTGCGCGGCGTGGTGATCACCCACGGTACGGATACGCTGGAGGAGACCGCCTGGTTTTTGCACTCGGTGCTCGATGCATGCAAGCCGGTGGTACTGACCTGCGCGATGCGACCGGCAACGGCCTTGGCACCCGATGGACCTCAGAACCTGCTCGACGCCGTTGCCGTGGCGATGGCTGCGGGCGCCCGGGGCGTTGTGGCGGTGGTGGCCGGCGTGGTGCATGGCGCGCAGCGCGTCCGCAAAGTGCATCCTTACCGGGTGGATGCATTCAGCTCGGGTGATGCCGGCCCTTTGGGGTGGGTGGAAGAGGGGGCTGTGCGCTTGGTACAGGATTGGCCTGCAGTGCAATCAAAACAAGCACCAATAGCTATTGAAAAGATAGCAAATTGCACGCAATGGCCACGTGTCGATGTGGTCACGAGCTACGCTGGCGCCAACGGCTCCCTGGTGGATTCACTGGTGCGTGATGGCGTGCAAGGCATCGTGGTGGCCGGGACGGGCAATGGCACGGTTCACCATGCGATGGAATCTGCGCTGTTGCGCGCCCAGGCGGCTGGTGTGCGTGTGCTGCGTTCCACGCGGTGCCCGGAGGGCCAAGTGCTGCCCAAGGCCGATGATGCATTGCCGGATTCCCGGGGCTTGTCCCCGGTGAAGGCGCGCATTGCGCTGATGTTGGATCTTTTGCCGTAACCGCTGCGTTGCCTCCGGGGAGGCGCAGTGGTATCGCGGGAATGCCACACCGGACCCGCCGCCGGCGCGGTCAAACCATCGCTCAGTGGGACAGGGCTTGCAGCGCGCGCGCCGTGATGTCTTCCACGCTGCCGGTGCCGCTGATGGCGCGGTACTTGGGCGCTGCGCCGGGCTCGGCCTGGGCCCACTGGCTGTAATAGTCCACCAGCGGGCGGGTCTGGTCGCTGTAAACCTGCAGGCGCTTCTGGACGGTTTCTTCCTTGTCGTCTTCGCGCTGGATCAGGTCTTCACCGGTCGCGTCGTCCTTGCCTGCCACCTTGGGAGGGTTGAACTTGACATGGTAGGTGCGGCCGCTGGCGGGGTGCGAGCGGCGGCCGCTCATGCGCTCGATGATGGCGTCGAACGGCACGTCGATTTCCAGCACGTAATCGAGCTTGACGCCGGCCTCTTTCATGGCATCGGCCTGGGGAATGGTGCGGGGGAAGCCATCAAACAGGAAGCCGTTGGCGCAGTCGGGCTGCGTGATGCGTTCTTTGACCAGGCCGATGATGATGTCATCGCTGACCAGCGCGCCTGAATCCATGACGGCCTTGGCCTGCAGGCCCAGCGGTGTGCTGGCCTTCACGGCGGCGCGCAGCATGTCGCCGGTGGAGATCTGCGGAATGCCGTATTTCTGGCAGATGAACGTGGCTTGCGTGCCCTTTCCGGCACCAGGGGCGCCCAACAGAATCAGTCTCATGGAAATCCTCGAAGGTTAGAAATCAGCTGGCATCGCTGGCAGGGGCGCAGCCAAACGCCCCGGATGCAATGCTCTCGTTGCTGTCAAGGATAGCATGCAGGTACCTTGCCGCAGCTTACGGCGCAGCCTGCCAATCAGGCGGCAGCGCACAGGGTTTCAGGCCAGCAGCTGGCGCACCCGGTCGAGGTCGGCCGGGGTGTCCACACCGGGGCCGGGGGCCTGCGCGGCAATGTGCACGGCGATGCGGTGGCCATGCCAAAGTGCGCGCAATTGCTCCAGTGCCTCGACCGCCTCGGTGGGGGCCTGCGCCAAGTGGGGAAACTGGCGCAGAAAGCCCGCGCGGTAGCTGTAAATGCCGATATGGCGCAGCGGTGCAAATCCGTGCAGTGCTGCCACCCCCGGCGCGGCCTGTGCCGCAGCGCCTTGCCACCAGGCCTGGCCCGCGTGGTCCCGGGCGTGCGGAATCGGTGCGCGGCTGAAATAGTGGGCCAGGCCCCGGGCATCCAGCACGACCTTGACGACGTTGGGGTTCTCGTAGTCGGCCAGTGTCTGGATGGCGTGGGCTGCCGTGCCCATGCTGGCCTCGGGGCGTTCAGGCAGCAGGGCCGCCACGGCGTCGATGAGTGCCGGGTCCATCAGGGGCTCGTCGCCCTGCACGTTGACCACCACGGCGTCGCCGTCCAATCCCAGTTGCATGCAGGCCTCTGCCAGCCGGTCGCTGCCGCTGGCATGGTCGGGGCGCGTCAGCAGGGCCTGCACTCCGTGCGTCTCGCAGGCCTGCAGGATGCGCGGGTCATCGGCGGCCACCACCACGCGGGCCGCAGCGCTTTGCGCGGCGCGGCGCGCCACATGCACCACCATGGGCAGGCCGGCGATGCTGGCCAGGGGCTTGTCGGGCAGGCGGCTTGATGCCATGCGTGCCGGGATCAGCACGGTGAAGCCCGGTGCCACCGCCGGGCTCACGCCGAAAGCTCCTCGTCGGTCAGGGTGCGCGCCTCGTTTTCCAGCAGCACGGGAATGCCGTCGCGCACGGGGTAGGCCAGGCGCGCGCTACGCGACACCAGCTCCTGGCGCTCGCGGTCATAGGTCAACGGACCTTTGGTGACAGGGCAGACGAGCAATTCGAGCAGTTTGGGATCCATGGCGGCGTTTTCCGGAAATCAGGCAGGGGGCAATGATAGCGGCGCGGTTCGCTGCGGCGCGAGCCGGGCATCGAGGGTGGCCAGGAAGGCGGGATCGATGTCCAGCGCCAGTGGCACCGCCAGCGCATCGGGCTGCAATGGCCAGAGTTTGACGGCGTCTTTTTCGGTACAAATCAGCGTGGTGTCCTTACTGAAATTGGGCTTCCAGCTATTGAAATCATAGTGATCTGGGAGCGCTTCGGCACCTGCGAGTTGCAGGCCTTGCGCCCGCAGCATGGCGAAAAACTCTTCGGGCCGGGCGACTGCGGCCACGGCATGCACCGGACGGTCGCACAAAGACGCCAGGGGGACTTGTCGGCCATCCGCACGCAGGGCATGGGGCGCAAGCCGGCGCTGCAGGGCAAAACTCGGGGCGGGGCCAGCGGGGGCCGTGCCGGCGTACAGCACCCAGTCCACAGGTCGCGGCCAGGGCTCGCGCAGGGGGCCCGCGGGCAACAGAAAACCGTTGCCTACGCCGTCGCTGTTGAAGATGCAGATTTCCAGGTCCCGCGCCAGGGCCAGGTGCTGCAGGCCATCGTCGCATACCAGGATATCGGTGCCGGGGTGCGCTGCCAGCAGCGCGCGCGCTGCGGTGATGCGCCGTGGCGCCACAAAAACAGGGGCGGTGGTGGCGCGGGCGAGCAGGGCGGGTTCGTCTCCGACCTCCAGGGCCGGGCTGTCGGGCCGCACCGCGCGGCAGTCCTGGGTGGTGCGGCCATAGCCGCGCGAGATCACGCCCGGCCGCCAGCCCTGCGCCTGCAAATGCCGCACCAGGGCCATGACCACGGGGGTCTTGCCTGCGCCGCCCGCAATCACATTGCCCACCACGATGACCGGGGGGCCGGGGTGCTCGGTGTGCAGCCAGCCGAGCCGGTAAAGCCAGCGCCGCAACACCACCAGGGCGCCATAAGCCAGGGACAGGGGCCACAAGGCCCAGGCGGCCGGCCCGCGCGAGCGCCAGATGCGCGCCAGGCCCGTGGGCTGTGGACGGTCTGCCGCTGCCGTTGCGGTCGTCATGGCGGGCCGTTGCCCGGCGCCTGCCATGGCGGCTAGCGGCCGTTGCCCGGGCGGGCCAGTGCCGAAGACTGCGTGGCGAACGTGATTTGCTGGAGGCCCGCGCGCCGTGCGGCTTCCATCACGGTGACGACGGCCTGGTGCGGCGCCATGGCGTCCGCGCTGATGATGACCACGCTGTCGCGGCCCGCGCCGGCCACCTGGCCCAGCGCACGCGCCACGGCATCCACCGTCTTGCCATCCACGGCCATCTTGTTGACCGCATAGCGGCCATCGGCGGCCACCGCCACGATCACTTCCTTGGGATGCTCACGCGGCTGCTCGGCATCGGCCACGGGCAGCGTCACTTGCAGTTCGGTGAACTTGCTGTAGGTGGTGGTCAGCATCATGAAGATGAGGATCACCAGCAGCACATCGATGAACGGGATCAGGTTGATCTCCGGCTCGTCCTTCTGGCGGGGGCGGAAATTCATCGGCAGGGGTCTTTCAGGCGAAGTGCTGGGCGCTGGGGCTTATTTGCGCAGCCGCAGGATATGGCGCGCGAACTGTTCGGAGGCCAGTTCCAGCGTCAGCAGGTAGGCGTCCACGCGGCTGCGGAAATAGCGCCAGAAAATCAGCGCCGGAATCGCCACGATCAGGCCGAACGCGGTGTTGTACAGCGCAATCGAGATGCCGTGCGCCAGCTGCGCCGGGTTGCCGCCACCCATGGCCTGGCTGGCACCGCCGGTGCCTACCTGCGAGCCGAAGATCTCGATCATGCCGATCACGGTGCCCAGCAGGCCCAGCAGCGGCGCCGCCGAGGCAATGGTGGCCAGGGCATTGAGGTACTTTTCGAGCCGGTGGGCCACCGTGCGGCCCGCGCCTTCCATGGTGGCGCGCAGGTCGGCTTCGGTGCACAAGGGGTTGTTGTTGACGGCGCGCAGGCCACTGGCAAGCACCTCGCCCAAGGCGGAGTTTTGTGCCAGCTGGTTCACGATGTCGGGCGTGGGAAGGGCCTTGGACGAAACGGTGATGGCTTCGTCCAGCAGTTTGGGCGGGGCGACGCGTGCTGTTTTCAGGGCCACAAAGCGCTCGAAAATCAGCGCCAGCGCCAGGACGGAGCAGGCGATCAGAGGCCAGATGGGCCAGCCTGCGGCTTGTATGATGGACAGCAATTCTCTCTCCGCACGGGTGTAGGCAAGCGCTGATTATGGCCCAGCTTGTCGGGCGCGCCGTGACGCAATCGGTTACGCGAAGATACACTTCGAGTACCCTTTTCTCACCCACAAAATCTGTGGATAACTTTGTGGGCAACTGGGCCTCATGGCTGCTCAAAGCGGCGCCACGCCGTGGGTTCAACAGATTGATGAAAAATTGGTCAGTGAAAAAACGTTATAAATCAATGGGTTGTACGAATTTTCGTGTTTTCCGGCAGGTTTTTCCCCCCGTGCCGAAAGTAGCTGCCGCTGGCGCGCGGCTGTGGAGTAGTACCCCGGTGCATTGCCTGCAAACGCCGGTCCCGGCTCATGTCTGAGGTATCCAACCCCGTGGCGACGCCACGTATCTGGGAGGTTGGCGCCTTGTGCCGCGCCATTGCTGATGCACTGGAGGCGCGATTCAATCCGGTGGCCGTGCGCGGCGAGATCACCGGCTTCTCGCGCGCATCCAGCGGGCATTGCTACTTCTCGGTGAAAGATGCGAACGGCCAGTTGCGTTGCGCCATGTTCCGCCGCTCGGCCAGCCTGCTGGACTTTTCACCGCGCGATGGCGAATTGGTGGAGTTGCGCGGGCGCATTGGTGTCTACGAGGCCCGCGGCGACCTGCAATTCATCGTCGAGAGCATGCAGCGTGCGGGGCAAGGCGCGCTGTTTGAGCAGTTTCTGCGCCTGAAGGCGCGGCTCGAAAGCGAAGGCCTCTTTGATGCGGCACGCAAGCGTCCCCTGCCGCTGCAGCCCCGAGGCATCGGCCTGGTTACCTCACCGGGCGCGGCGGCGCTGCACGATGTGGTGACTGCCCTGCGCCGCCGTGTTCCGCATATTCCGGTGGTGCTGGTGCCGGCCCTGGTGCAAGGGGCTGCTGCTCCGCAGTCCCTGGTTGCAGCGCTATCAAAAATGTATCTTATGGCCCAGGCTGCACAAGCACCTGGGGCTGATTTGAAGCGAACTCCTGCGATCGACGTGATCCTGCTGGTGCGCGGTGGTGGGTCGATGGAAGACCTGTGGGCCTTCAATGACGAGCAGCTGGCGCGCACCGTCGTGCAAAGCCCGGTGCCGTTAATCAGCGGCGTGGGGCACGAAACCGATTTCACCATCGCCGATTTCTGTGCCGACCTGCGCGCGCCCACCCCCACGGCGGCCGCCGAACTGGTGGCCCAGCCGCGTGCCGTGTGGCTGGGGGCGCTAGATTTGCTGGCTGGCCGGCTCGCCGATGGCGTGCAGCGCCAGCTCGATGCGCGCCACCAGCGGCTGGACCAGGCCGCGGCCCGCCTGGGCCGCCCCTCGGGCATCGTGGCAAGCCAGCAGATGCTGCTGGCGCGCCTGGCCCAGCGCATGCGCCACGGATTGCTATTGAAAATGCAGCATCTTGTGCAGGTGCAGAAAGGGCTTGAGCTTGATCTGCCTGCCAAGCTGCAACGCCGGCTGGGCCTGCATGCCGAGCGGCTGGAGCGCGCTGCCCTGCGGCTACAACTGCTCGATCCGCGCCTGGTGCTGCAGCGCGGTTATGCATTGCTGACCGACCCCGAGGGCCGGCCCGTCACCAGCGTGCGCCAGGCGCAGCCGGGCGACGCGCTGCGTGCCACGCTGGCCGATGGCGCGGTGGATGTCACCGTGGTGCAGCCGCGCTTGCTGTAGTGCCGCGCCCTTTGCAAGGCAAGGACGCCATGGCGGTGCGAAGGCAATGACTTGTCCGCCCCTTGCAGCACAGGGTGATTGATCTTTCTACAATGCCTGTTCGCCCGTACCCGATTGCATTGCAGCCGGGTACTCCGGAATTTCAAAACCACGAGGAAACACCATGGAACATACCCTTCCCCCGCTGCCCTACGCCATCGACGCTCTGGCACCGCACTACAGCCAGGAAACGCTGGAATACCACCACGGCAAGCACCACAACGCCTATGTGGTGAACCTCAACAACCTGCAAAAGGGCACCGAGTTCGAAGCCATGACGCTCGAAGAGATCGTCAAGAAGTCCAGTGGCGGCATCTACAACAACGCCGCCCAGATCTGGAACCACACCTTCTTTTGGAGCTGCATGGCGCCCCAGGGTGGCGGCGAGCCCACGGGCGCGCTGGCTGCGGCCATCAATGCCAAGTTCGGCTCCTACGCCGCTTTCAAGGAAGCCTTTGTGAAGTCGGCCGTGGGCAACTTCGGCTCGGGCTGGACCTGGCTGGTGAAGAAGGCCGACGGCAGCGTGGACATCGTCAACACCGGCGCTGCCGGCACGCCGCTGACCACCGCCGATAAGGCGCTGCTGACGGTGGACGTGTGGGAACACGCCTACTACATCGACTACCGCAACCAGCGCCCCAAGTTTGTCGAGACTTTCCTGGACAAGCTGGTGAACTGGAAGTTCGCCGAAGCCAACTTCGCCTGAAGCGGGCCGCAGGGGTGGGCATCTCGCCCACTTCGCCCCTGAAACACCAAACGGCCCACGCGGGCCGTTTGGTGTTTTTGGGCGTTCAGCCCTTTGTAAATCAATGCATATCGCTATATAATTAATAGCAATTTAAGCGTCTCAACGGCGCGAAAACGGGGCGCCGCTCAGCCTGGCGCCCGCCTTGATGCCGCGCTTGCCAAACCATCCCTGGTTCATCTCCAGCACATAGCGCACGGGCTGGGCCGAGCAATGCGAATCGGTGGTCTGGGGTTTCATGTCGGCCAGATTCACGATGGTGCCATCGTCGGCCACGAATGCTGCAGTCAGCGGCAGCAACGTGTTCTTCATCCAGAAGCACTGCTGACCGGGCTGATCAAAAATGAACAGCATGCCTTCCTGGGCCGGCATCTCCTTGCGATGCATCAGGCCGGTCTGGCGCTCTTGCGCGGTCTGCGCCACCTGGGCCTCGATGCGGTGCATGCCGGCAGACAGCTCGATGCGTTGCAGCGCCAGTTGCGGTCCGTCTTGCGCGGCGGTGGCGGCGGCCCACAAGGTGAGCACGGAGGCCAGTGCGGCGGCGAGGGCAGGTGACGCGCGACGATCACCAGGGCGGCAGGCGCGGTGGCGAGTGAAAGGCATGGTTCTCATGGGGCTGGCTTTCAGCGGAGGTGAAGTGTCGGAAACGGTGGCAGGGACGGGCAGTGGCCAGAAACAAAACCGCCCGCAGCTGCGGGCGATTTTGAAGCAACCGGGCCGGCCATGCGGGTGGGGCGGCCCGCGCCAGGCAGATCAGACGGCCTTTTTGGCGGACTTTTTGACCTTTTTGGTGGTCTTCTTCGTGGCCTTCTTGGCGGCCGCTTTCTTGTGCTTGGCCTTGGCAGGGGCCTTGGCGGCGGGTGCCGGGGTTGCTGCAGGCGCAGGTGCCACCATTGGGGCCGGCGCTGGGGCGGGAGCCGGTGCCTGTACAGCTGCTGGGGCTTGTGCAAAAGCACCGGCAGCGAACAGACCAGCCATCAGGACAGCGAGGAGTTTTTTCATATGTGCTATTTCCTTGACTTGTTGTCGGGTTGAGGGCCTCGCGAACCACCGCAAAGCTCCGCTTGCAACGATACCAGTTCCACAGGCGTTGACCGGGAAACTCCCAGTGGGCGCGCGCTGGATCAAAAAATTGCGCAATTTGCCCCTGTTAATTTCGTATTGCGATATTCCATTGCAAAAAAGTCCCTTGGTGCCCGGCGCAAGAAAGCACAATGGCGGAGTTCGATCACTGCTACCGGTTGGTGGCCCAGCCGGTGGTTTTTTCAGCCATTTCTTGAGACATAAGCGATGAGTACCCAGCAACCCACCATCATCTACACCTTGACCGACGAGGCGCCTCGCCTGGCCACGGCTTCTTTCTTGCCGATCGTGCGCACCTTTGCCGCGCCTGCCGGCATCAACGTGACCGAAAGCGACATCTCGGTGGCGGCCCGCGTGCTGGGTGAGTTCCCCGAATTCCTACGTGATGACCAGAAGGTGCCCAACACGCTCGCAGCCCTGGGCAAGAAAACTCTGGAGCCCGATGCCAACATCATCAAGCTGCCCAACATCAGCGCTTCGGTGGGCCAGCTGATCGCCTGCATCAAGGAACTCCAGGGCAAGGGCTATGCCGTGCCCGACTACCCTGAAGACCCCAAGACCGAAGAAGACAAGGCGATTCGCGCGCGCTATGCCAAGTGCATCGGCAGCGCCGTGAACCCCGTGCTGCGCGAAGGCAACTCGGACCGCCGCGCGCCCAAGGCCGTGAAGGAATACGCCCGCAAGAATCCGCACAGCATGGCCGAGTGGAGCCAGGCCTCGCGCTCGCATGTCTCGCACATGCACGCCGGTGATTTCTACCATGGCGAAAAGTCCATCACGCTGGACCGCGCCCGCGACGTGAAGATGGAGCTGATCACCAAGAGCGGCAAGACCATCATCTTGAAGCCCAAGGTCTCGCTGCTGGACCGCGAGATCATCGACAGCATGTTCATGAGCAAGAAGGCGCTCGTGGAGTTCTATGAGAAAGAAATCGAAGACGCACACAAGACGGGCGTGATGTTCTCGCTGCACGTGAAGGCCACGATGATGAAGGTCTCGCACCCCATCGTGTTCGGCCACTGCGTGAAGAT
>DAOPUP010000014.1:0-15412 GCA_035350655.1 Acidovorax sp.
TGAGCACGGGCTTGGTACATCGCCCGGTGAGCGTGATCATCTCGCGTCAGATGAACCCAACGCCTGGCTGCCCTCGCCCACCTGAACCCCCGGTTCAGGATGCCGGTCCGGCGGCACTTGCAGACACCTTCCTTTCTCTTCCGTCCGCGCAAAAACACCTCGCGCAGATGCGGTGCACGCCACAGCCGGATTCCTTTGCATGATGCTCGAACCCCTTCTGATTGTTGAACTCGGAATTCTTGGCCTGGGCACCGGTTTTCTCGCAGGTCTGCTGGGCATCGGCGGTGGCATGCTGCTGGTGCCTTTCATGACCTACATCCTGGGTCACCAGCAGGTGGCACCTGATCTCGCCGTCAAGATGGCGATTGCCACCTCCATGGCCACCATCATGTTCACCTCGGTTTCCAGCGTCCGCGCTCACCACCAGCGCGGCGCGGTGCGCTGGGATATCGTGCGGCGGCTGGCACCGGGCATCGTGCTGGGCGGGCTGGTGGCGAGCCTGGGCGTCTTTGCATTGCTCAAGGGCGCATTTCTTGCGATCTTCTTTGGACTTTTCGTGAGCTTCTCTGCCGTGCAGATGTTTCTGGACAAGAAACCGGCACCTTCCCGGCAGATGCCCGGAACCGGTGGACAACTGGCCGCGGGGGGGCTGATCGGCTTTCTGTCGGGCCTGGTGGGTGCCGGTGGTGGTTTTGTCAGTGTGCCCTTCATGACCTGGTGCAATGTGGCCATTCACAATGCCGTTGCCACCAGTGCCGCACTGGGCTTTCCTATTGCCCTGGCGAATGTCGTGGGTTATGCGGTGGGAGGTCAATCCGTGGCGGGCCTGCCGTCCGGCTCGCTCGGCTATATCTGGTTGCCTGCGTTGGCAGTCATTGCCACGTGCAGCGTACTGACGGCCCCCTTGGGTGCCCGGGCAGCACACCAGTTGCCGGTGAAACAACTCAAGCGCGCGTTTGCCAGTCTGCTGTTCATGCTGGCGGCGTACATGCTTTGGAAAGGCATAGCGGCATTCTGAATCGAAACCCGGCGCCGCTGCGGTCTGCCTGTGCTGCAGAGGCGCATCCTACGATCGTCTAAACGCTCCGCGTTTGCGGTGCGAACTGCACCCCCGCGAGCGAATTGCCCAGCAATTGACGGAACTGAGCCCCAGGCAGGCCCGGTGAGCACAGGAACCCCTGGAAATGCTCGCATTGCATTTGTTGCAACACGGCGCGCTGGGTATCGGTCTCCACCCCCTCGGCAACCACTTCGATATGCAGCGCATGCCCCATGCTGATGATGGCACTGACCAGAGCGCGGTCACCATCGTCCTCGGGCAGCCCGGACACGAACGACCGGTCGATCTTGAGCTTGTGAATGGGAAGCCTCTTGAGGTAGGCCAGGCTGGAGTAGCCCGTACCAAAATCGTCAATGGCCAGACTCACACCAAGTTCCGCGAGCGCGACCAATCGCGACTCCATTTCCTGCACGTCCTGCAGCAGGATGCTTTCGGTCAGCTCCAGCTCCAGCAAGGTCGGTGGCAACTGGTGCACTGCCAGCAGACGCTTCAGGCGCTCCACGAAATCGGCTTGGCGAAACTCCAGCGCTGAAACGTTGACGGAAACCACGATGGGCATGCCCGCCTGCATCCACTGGACCGCCTCGCGCACGGCCTGCTCCATGACCCACGCACCCAGTGTCACGATATAGCCCGACTCCTCGGCCAAGGGCACAAACTGTGCCGGGGATACGACACCAAACTCGGGATCCGTCCAGCGGATGAGCGCCTCTGCAGCAACAATCCTACCGGTCACCAGGCTCACCTGCGGCTGGTAGTGCACGGCCAGGCGCTGCGCGCCCAGCGCCTGGCGCATGGCGTGCTCCAGTTTCATGCGCGACAGCAGGTCGGCGTTCATTTCCGGCCGGTAGAAGCCAAAACTGCCACGCCCTCGCTCCTTGACGCGGTACATGGCAGTATCCGCCTGCTTGATGAGGTCGTCCAAGGTCGCACCATCCTGCGGATACAGCGCCATGCCAACGCTGCACTGAATGGAAAAGCCCATGTTGTCCAGCAAAAACGGATGCAGCATCTCGTCCAGTATGCGGCGCGCCAGACTCTCGGCAACCATGGCGTCAGCACCATGCAGATAGATCACAAACTCATCGCCACCAAGACGGCACAGCATGTCCGCCTGCCGCAGGCAAGCCTGCAGACGCTCGGCTACCAGCTGCAACACCCGGTCACCAAAGGGGTGGCCGAGAGAGTCATTGATGATTTTGAAGCGATCCAGATCCAGGAAAAGAACGGCAAAGCCGGTATCACTGGCACGGGCTGCCTGAATCGCCGTGTGCACCCGCTGGGAAAGCAGCAGCCGATTGGGCAAACCGGTCAGAACATCACTGTAGGCGAGCTCTTCAATGCGTTTCTGGGCCGCGTGCTGCAAAGTAAGGTCGCGCATGAAACCAATGCTTTGCACCAGCTGGCCCTCGTCGTCGCGCAGTGCAACCCATGACAGATGCACGGCACAGTAAGCACCATCTTGCCGCGGCAACCAAAGCTCACCCGCCCAAAAGCCATCACGATTCCAACCTGCCAGCACCTGCTCCATGAACGAAGCATCCGAACCACTGCCGAACAGGGACGCTGCCATGCGCCCCTCCAAAGCGGTGCTACCAGTCCCCCCTACCAGCCGCTCGCAACCCGGATTCATTCGGACCAGATGGTGCTGGCTGTCTGCAATGAAGATGGCATCCAGGCTGGAATCGAAGACCCGAGCAGCCAGACGCAGGCTGGCTTGCGCCTCGGTCTGGCGGGTGATATCCCGGAATGAATACACCCGCCCCACAGGGCGGCCCCGGTGTAGCTGGGGTACGACGCGACGCTCGACGGTCATGCCGCCGTGCAATTGAAGGATGTCGGTGCTCTCCAGCAGCGGCTCGCGCTCAATGACAAGCAGGCGCTCCCGGTAGCCTTTGCCATCCACCACTCTGGCAGCCAGATGGGCGTGCACCGCCCTGTCGTTGCGCTGCACCAGCAGGTCACGGGGAATGCCCCAGATCTGCACCAGCCGCTGGTTGAAGGCGCGCACGCGCCCGTCCAGCCCGCACACCAGCATGCCGTCCGCTGCGGAATCAAGGGTGGCACGCAATTCCGAAAGCAGCGTTTCCAGTTCCTGCTCGGTAGCCTCCTGGGCACTGCGGTCCAGCATCGTCAGCATGAGAACCACGTGACCGTCCCCTGGATCCACCCTTGTGACACAGCGGTCCACCGGTACCAGGGACCCGTCCGCCCGCAACACGCTCGTATGGGAATGGATGCCCACCGCAATCGCATCAGGAGGTTCTGCCCAGAATGCGGCATCCTGGGGCGTTGCCGCAAGGCATGTCACCGGCTTGCCCACCATCTCGCGCTCGGACAGGCCCGCCAGCCGCCCTGCCGCTCGGTTGGCCTGCAGAATGCACAGGCTCTTTTCATCCACAAGCCACACAGCCTCCAGCAGGCCATCCAGCCAAGACGGCGGTGGTCGCTGGGTCACACTTGTGCCTCGTCCGGACCCGGGTCCACAGCGCGTTCGAAGAAATAGCAGATCCGCTTGCGGGGCGACAGGTAGTCAAGAACATCGCGCGCCAACTGTGCAGGCCTGAGACTGCGTCGTATGCCCAGTTCGGGCAGGGACTCCAAGTCAAGCACAGGGGCTTCCTCCTTGGGAATCCGGGAGTCGTGAACAATCACCTTGGGGCGCAATGGCCGGGAAGAATTGACCGACACGACGATGGCGTACCGGTCATTGACGAGCTGTACCACAGACCCGGGCGGATAAACGCCCATCATGCGGATGAAGGCCCCCAGCACCACCGGATCAAAGCGCGCTTTGAACTGGGCAAAGATCATCGCTAGGGCCTCATGGGGGGTCGGTGCCTCCATGCCGCCCACCGGATTGCACATGCGGTCGTAGTGGTTGACGAGGGCCAGTATCTGGCCGGGGCGCCGCATGTCCTCGCCCATGAGATGCAGGGGAAAACCGCTACCGTCTGCCATTTCATGGTGCTGGGCGATCGCGGTCAGAACTGCATCCGCAAAGCCCATCTGCTGCGCCAGGGCCACGGACTGCCCCACATGCGATTCATAGCGTTCCCGCTCGCCCAGGATGCCCCCTGCAGGCGGCAGGTTGAGCTTGCCCAGATCGTGCAGCAACCCAGCGACGCCCAGCCCCTGCAGTTCCGTGCTTTTCATGCCCAATGTCTTGCCCAGTAAAAGGCTGATCACCATCACGTTGACAGGGTGCATTGCACTGCTCTCGCCAACACCCTCTGACAGGAGACGGATCACGGAGTCACCGTTGTCCAGCAACTCCCTCAGGCAGTCAGACACCAAGGCCTCGCTCTGATCGCGCGCCCACTCCGGTTGACCAAGGGCTGCACGCTCCACGGCCAGATACTGCCGTGTAGCATCCCCGAAGCGCTGGTCGCATGCGGCCAATATCTGATTCTGAAGAAGCAAGTGGGCGCGATTCTGGAGCGCCTGGGAAGCGAAGGCAGCAGAACCCTGGGCAGCAAGTTCGGCTGCCGATTGCGCAGCGCGGATGTCGACAGGCGTGCCAATGGCCGGATCCTGTGCAAGCAGGCCGGGCTCGCTCTTTCTGGGGAAGTAACGTATCTCGGAAAGGCCCAGTTCCTTGAGCGTGGCAATCTGGTCTACCGATACGATGCGAAAGCCGCTCACAGGAAACGGGTGATGCTTCCACCCCACGTCCAGCTGAACGTACATACCGACGCGAAGCTGGCTAATGGCTATAAGTAGATAAGAATTCACAGCACTTCACGGCATACGGGAAGAAACATGGCGACCTAAACGCTACCACTGGTTACAGCCATTATGACCACTTCCCAGCCCGTCAGCCTCGCACTTGCCGTCAGCGCAAGACACCGTATGCAGAACCGTCGAAAAATCTACGCCAGTCAGGCGGAACTGGATCGCTCCAGGCGATCTTGCGCCTATCGGCACCACAAAGAGGGTTTGTAGACCAGATCCATCCACAAGGCCCAGCCTGCCACCCCGACCAGCAACGCTCCCGCCAACCGCGTGCCCCAGCTGGCTCGCACCGCATTGATGCGTGAACGCAGCCGACTCCATACCCACGGGCCACCCACCAGCCACAAGCCACTTCCCACCCCGAAAAGCACCATGGTGACAGCGCCTTGCAATGGACCACCACTGAGCGCAGCGACCAACAACGCCGAATAAAGCAATCCGCAAGGCATGAGCGCCCAGAGCCCTCCCGTCACGACCAAACCACCCGGCGCATGCACAAAGGGTTGCACGCGGCGCCAAGCCATTCGCCCGGCTTGTTCCACCCACGCAGGCTGGCGCGCCTGCACCATCATCATCAATCCCCATGCCATGACCGCCACATGCATCAAGGTCCATACTGGACTCAAGGCCATGGTTTGCTGCGTCAGCCAAGCAAGACTGTCCATGGCAAGCGCTGCCAGGGCGCCCGCACCCGCATAGCCCGACAGGCGCCCAAGATGGAACGCCAACAGCCGACGGTGCATCCCACCCCGGGAAAACCACTGCACGGGCTGAGAGACTGCGCTGCAGGTACCACTCGCGGTTGGACTCACTGCACCCTGGCCGATGATCGCCCCACAGGGTGCGGAACACATCGCCAGACAATGGGGCCCGCCTGCGAGACCCATGAGTAAGGCAGTTATGGCGAGAGGAGCAAGCATGAGATCTGGCGCATAGTTCAACGTTAAATGATGCGCGAAAACCTGGCCCGATTGCGATCCGCCTGCAAATAGCGGTCAAAAACCATGGCGATGCCCCGCACGAAAAACCAGCCCATGGGAGACACCTTGACGCCCTCGGAGCTGAGCACGACCAGCCCTTGTTCGGCCATGGCCTCGAGCTGCTCCAGTTCCAGCGCAAAATACTTCCGAAAATCGATGAGCCAGGCAAGCTCCATGGGCTCGAACTGCAATTCGCCCTGGCACATGAGAGACATGATGACCGCCCTGCGCACCAGGTCATCACGATTCAGTGCCAATCCACGCACTACGGGCAGACGCCCTTGGTCCAGATGGTCGTAATACTCCTCCAGCGACTTGGCGTTCTGGCTGTAAGTGGCACCGACCCTGCCAATTGCGGATACGCCCAAACCAATCAGATCGCAGTCGGGTTGGGTGCTGTAGCCTTGAAAATTGCGGTGCAGTCGCCCCTGCCGCTTGGCGACAGCCAACGCATCGGTTGGCAAGGCGAAATGGTCCATGCCCACATAGACATAACCTGCGCCCATGAAGGTGTCCAGTGAGCGCGAAAGCATCGTCACCTTGGAAGACGCCGTGGGCAACTCGGTCGAGATGATGCGCCGCTGCGGCTTGAAGCGGTCAGGCAAATGGGCATAGGCGTACAAGGCAATCCGGTCGGGGCGCAATTGCACTACCTGCGCCAAGGTCCGATCAAACGACTCGGGCGTCTGGCGCGGCAGTCCATAAATCAGATCCACGTTGACCGACTCAAAGCCCAACGCCCGCGACGCCTCCACCAGCGCAAACACCTGATCTGCCGGCTGGATGCGGTGCACCGCTTTCTGAACTTCGGCATCGAAATCCTGGACACCGAAGCTCAGACGATTGAAGCCCAATTCGGCCAGCACCGCGAGCCGTTCTGCCGTGACGGTGCGTGGATCCACCTCGATGGAATATTCCCCACCCGGTGCAAACGTAAAGCTGCGCCGCAACGTTGCCATGAGTTGCCGTAGTCCATCGTCAGAGAGAAACGTCGGCGTGCCCCCCCCCAGATGCAACTGACTGACCACCTGCCCGGTGCCGCAGTGGGCGGTATGCAGATCAATCTCGCGGCTGAGATACCGCAAATACACATCGGCACGATCATGGTGCTTGGTGATGATCTTGTTGCACGCACAGTAGTAACACAGCGATTCGCAAAACGGAATGTGTACATACAGAGACAGCGGAAGAGCCAGGGCCGCGGCGTCCAGCCTGCGCCGTGAGAGCGCTAGCACATAATCCTCTTGCCGAAAGGCCTCCACAAACCGGTCTGCGGTGGGATAGGAGGTGTAACGAGGCCCTGGCACGTCAAAACGACGTAGAAGTTCTGGTGAAACAGCGGTCATGAGAAAATATCCTTGCGTGCCTTGGCACTGTGCCGTACCCTTTACTTTACGTCCTTGACCTGAATCAAGAGATCAAGCGGACGCAGCGGTGACAATTTGACTCACATCAGCCACCAAGCGCGCAGTGCGGGATGGTTGCATCCCAATCGCCACAAGCCAATTGTCCCGGCCCAACCAGGTTCCAGTGTTCATGAATCCACAAACTATCAAAGTCGCCTGCTCCAACTGCAACCTGCGAGAACTGTGCATGCCCGTGGGCTTGAACGAGCAGCAATTGCAGAGCATTGATGACATCGTGGCCGTGCGCAAAAAAATCAAGCGAGGCGGCACCCTCTTTCGCAATGGCGAGTCATTCACCTCGCTCTATGCCATTCGCACCGGTTTTTTCAAGACCTGCATAGCTACCGAGGACGGACGCGACCAGGTCACGGGGTTTCAGATGGCCGGTGAAATCATCGGACTCGATGGCATCGTCAACGATCACCACACCTGCGACGCCGTGGCACTCGAAGACGCAGAAGTATGTGTCATGCCATTTGATCGCATCGAAGAAATTTCGCGCGAAGTCACCGCGTTGCAACACCACGTTCACAAAATCATGAGCCGCGAGATTGTCCGCGAGCACGGTGTGATGCTTTTACTGGGAAGCATGCGGGCAGAGGAGCGCCTTGCTGCATTCCTTCTCAATCTTGTACAACGACTGCATGCCCGCGGGTTCTCGCAATTGGAACTCGTCCTGCGAATGACGCGGGAGGAAATCGGCAGTTACCTCGGACTCAAACTAGAAACCGTAAGCCGCACGTTCTCAAAATTTGTGGAAGACGGCATCGTGGAAGTTAAACAACGCCATGTTCGCATTCTGGATACCGAGGCTCTCAAGCGCATCGTCAACAGCCAGCAGGCTTGCCACTGATCGATATACCCGGGGATCTGACTGTCAAGGGCATGAAGAAACCTTGTGACAGTCATCCGGTCTGGCGTCCGGGGGTACCGGGCAGCGGTTGAGCTCAAACGGTGACATGACCAGCAGCGTCGTGAGCGCGCTGGCAAGCATGGTAACGAGCCAAAATGCAAAAAAAGCAAGGGTGTAGACCCCTTGGCGAGACAGCGTCAATGGTTGACCGAACCAATGCAGATCCTGCGGGTCCACCATGGCGAAAACCAGCATTTCTAGAATGCCTGCCACCAAAAAGGCAGGCCACGCAATCCATATCAGGCGTTGTGTCCACATCGACTTGTCTCCTTATATTTTGCTGAAGGGATGTGCATGCACTAGGCGCACATTGCAACTCAGCGAGGTTGATCCTCTGCCGGTGTTGCCGCGTGGTTCCGAGCCTTGAGTGCAGGCGCCAGACTTTTCTCTGGCTGCGCCAGCGTCTGATTGATCTCGATCCCCTTGCGGTAGTAGTCTTCAGCCACGACGGGATCGGGCCGACTGACGGCCAGCCACAGCGTGACAAATCCGGCAATCACCACGATAACTGGCCCGGCAATCACCAGCCAAACATGACCAAATCGCCACCATGGCTTTGGCTCAGGAGTAGCGATTGGAGTGATCGTCATGAAACTTCCTCAAGATGTCAGCTATACAAGGTGCAAAACGCGAAACGTCACATAACGTCACACTCAGCGCGGCACCAGGAAAATGGATTTTTCGGACACTTTCCCATCGTTATCCAGCGCGGAAATATCGAAATGAATAGCATGGGAGCCAGGAGCCGCTGCCCCATACGGAATCTGTAACCGCACGGCAACCCAGCGGGATTCTGCGGCGCCAATATCAAACTCTTGCTCAGATGCCACCTCGAGGCCATCCAGCCCGTTCGCTGAAATACGATAGCGCTGCGCAGTCTCTGTGGCATTCATGATTTGAAGCCGGTAAACGTTTTCCAGCTTACCCCCAGCAACAATACGGGACAAGGCGGCACGGTCACGCACGATATCCACCTTCAGAGGTGTACGTGTTGTCAGGCTGGCCAGCATGCCTAGGCACAGAGCCACCAGCACAGCGGTGTAGATGAGGACGCGAGGGCGCATGACATGTCGCAGGATTTGCGATTGACTCCAGCGATTGAGCACACCGTTCTGGGTCGAATACCGAATCAGCCCTTTGGGGTAATTCATCTTGTCCATCACGGTGTTGCAGGCGTCCACGCACAAGCCGCAACCAATGCACTCGTATTGCAAGCCTTTGCGAATATCTATGCCAACCGGACACACTTGAACACAGAGGGTGCAGTCGATGCAATCGCCCAATCCCTTGGCCTTGTAGTCCACCGTCTTTACACGAGGGCCGCGAGGCTCACCACGCTCGGGGTCATAACTCACGATCAGGGTGTCCTTGTCGAACATGGCACTCTGAAAGCGCGCATAGGGGCACATGTACTTGCAGACCTGCTCACGCATGAACCCTGCATTGCCATAAGTGGCAAAACCATAAAATAGCACCCAGAATATCTGCCAGCCGCCCTGCAGCGCCAGAAGTTCTCCGCCGAGATCGCGAATCGGAACAAAATACCCTACAAAGGTAAACCCCGTCCACAGCGCTACAGCGACCCAGATGAATTGTTTGAGGAGCTTTTTGCGAACTTTCTCGAAGGTCCAGGGACTGTTGTCCAGGCGCAGTCGCGCACTGCGGTCACCCTCGATCTTGTGCTCTATCCACATGAATATTTCGGTGTAGACCGTCTGTGGACAGGCAAATCCACACCATAAACGGCCTGCAACCGCAGTGAACAGAAACAGGGAAAGTGCCGAGATGATGAGCAGGCCCGTCAGGTAAATGAAATCCTGCGGGTAAAGCACCAACCCAAAAATATAAAAACGGCGGGCACCAAGGTCAAACAGCACCATTTGACGCTGGCCCCACTCAAGCCACGGCAACCCATAGAAAACAAGTTGCGTCAGAAACACCATGGCCCAGCGCCAACGCGCAAAGAAACCACTGATCGATCGTGGGTAAATCTTCTTCTGCGCTTCGTAAAGGGAGACGATCTCACCCTCTGCCGATGGCTCAGGGCTGGCTGCCGCGATGGGGATGACCTTACGCGGCGCCCTTTCAGATGATTTCATGGTGCGGGCTATGAAGGCAGAAAAACAAACAAGTGAAAAGAACCCTCATCAAAGACAAGGGCCGTCTCAATTTCAGCGGGCCGCGTTGGGCTTGTTGGACAAGCCCCACACATACGATGCCAGCACACCGATCTGCGCGTCGGTCAGCTTGTCAGCTTGCGCAGGCATCTGGTTTACCTTGCCATTATTGATCATGGCGGTGATAGCTGCTTCGCCCCAGCCATGCAACCAGATGTCATCGGTGAGGTTGGGGGCACCCAAAGCCTGGTTGCCCTTACCGTCCATGCCATGGCAGGCGGCACATGCCACAAACTTGGACTTACCCAGCGATGCACGCAAAGAATCATGCGGACTACCTGAGAGGCTCAGCACGTAATGGGACAGATTGCGCACATCGTCCGGCGAACCCACCGCAGCAGCCATAGGAGGCATGTTGCCGATACGCCCCTTCTCAAGGGTCTCGCGAATCTTCTCAGGGGTGCCGCCATGCAGCCAGTCGCCGTCCGCCAGATTAGGGAAGCCTTTGCTGCCGCGGGCATCAGAACCATGGCATTGCGCACAGTTGTTCATGAACAGGCGCTCGCCAATCGCATGGGCCTGCGGATCCACGGCCACATCTTCAGGCTTCATGGAGGCGAAGCGTGCGTAAATCGGCTCAATTTCCGCCTTGGCCTTGGCCATTTCGGCGTCATATTCGCCCTTTTGCGTCCAGTTCAACTTGCCCGTGAAGGTTCCAAGACCGGGGTAGGCAGCCAGATAGCCCAATCCGAAGATGATGGTGATAACGAACAGCCACACCCACCAGCGCGGCAGGGGATTGTTCATTTCGACCAGATCCTCGTCCCAGACATGGCCTGTGGTGTTGTCGGCCGTGGCCATAACCTTCTTGCGGCCCGCCATCCAAAGCAGAATGCCGCAGGCGATGATGCCGATCAGGGTCAGCGCGGTCACAAAGACCGACCAGAAATTGCTGGTGAAGTCACTCATGGGATGTTCTCATTCTGGTGAAGGTCAATCTTGATCGAAGGGCAGCTGGGCTGCCTCATCGAACCGGGACTTGTTGCGGCCCCTGTAGGCCCAAACCCAGATGCCAATAAAACAGGCCATCGATGCCAAAGTGGCAACGATGCGCATGGTGGTGATGTCCATGGCTAAGCTCCTTTACTTGAGCGCGCGGCCCATGACTTGCAGGTAAGCCACCAAAGCATCGATTTCAGTCTTGCCCTTCACATCTGCGGCAGACGCCGCGATCTGTTCGTCGGTGTAGGGCACGCCCACGGTCCGCAGAGCCTTCATGCGCGGGGCCACATCGGCTGGATCAATGGCATTTTTCTCAAGCCAAGGATAAGCCGGCATGTTGGACTCAGGCACCACATCACGCGGATTGTTCAGATGGATGCGATGCCATTCGTCACTGTACTTACCGCCCACACGGTGCAGATCGGGGCCCGTGCGCTTGCTGCCCCACTGGAATGGATGGTCGTACACGAACTCACCGGCAACGGAGTAGTGACCATAACGCAGGGTCTCGGCGCGGAATGGCCGAATCATCTGGGAGTGGCAGTTGTAGCAGCCCTCACGGATATAGACGTCGCGCCCCATCAGCTGGAGTGCGGAGTAGGGCTGCACGCCAGTCACCGCCTCGGTAGTGGATTTCTGAAAAAACAAGGGCACGATTTCCACCAGGCCGCCAATGGCGATCACCAGCAAAATCAGCACGATCATCAGGAAATTACTGGTTTCCAACTTCTCATGGGAGAAGCCGGCAGAAGCGTTTTGGTTATTGTTGGACATAAATTGGCTCCTTCGGATTCAGGCGTGGGCTGCGTTCACGGCGGGAACGGCCACCTTGACTGACCGACCCGAAATCGCGGTTGCCCATACATTCCACGCCATGATGATCATGCCGCCCAGATACAGCAGGCCACCGGCCACGCGGATCACATAGAACGGATAGGTCGCCTTCACGCTCTCCACGAAGGTGTAGGTCAAGGTGCCATCGGGGTTGATGGCGCGCCACATCAGGCCTTGCATCACACCGGCAATCCACATCGCGGCGATGTACAGCACGATGCCGATAGTCGCCATCCAGAAGTGCAACTCAATCGCTTTGATGGAATGCATCTTTTCGCGGCCAAACAAACGGGGAACCAGGTAGTAAAGCGAACCCATGGTGATCAGCCCCACCCAACCCAATGCACCAGAGTGCACGTGGCCCACAGTCCAGTCTGTGTAGTGGCTCAGGGCATTTACCGTCTTGATAGACATCATGGGACCTTCGAACGTGGACATGCCGTAAAACGACAGCGACACGATCAGGAAGCGCAGGATGGGGTCGTCACGCAGCTTGTGCCATGCGCCCGACAGAGTCATGATCCCGTTGATCATGCCACCCCAGCTGGGGGCCAACAGGATCAAGGAGAACACCATGCCCACCGATTGCGTCCAATCTGGCAGCGCGGTGTAGTGCAGGTGGTGCGGACCCGCCCACATGTAGGTGAAGATCAGCGCCCAAAAGTGAACGATGGACAGGCGATAGCTGTACACCGGCCGGCCGGCCTGCTTGGGGATGAAGTAATACATCATGCCCAGAAAGCCCGTAGTGAGGAAAAAGCCCACGGCATTGTGACCGTACCACCATTGCACCATGGCATCCTGAACACCCGCGTAAGCCGAGTAACTCTTCATCAAGCCTGCGGGAATGGAAGCGCTGTTGACGATGTGCAGCAAGGCCACGGCCAAGATGAAAGCACCGAAGAACCAGTTGGCCACATAGATGTGCTTGACCTTGCGCGTACCCACCGTGCCAAAAAACACGATGGCGTAGCACACCCAGGTCACAGCAATCAGGATGTCAATCGGCCATTCCAACTCGGCGTATTCCTTGCCCTGGGTGAAGCCCAGGGGCAAACTAATCGCCGCAGCCACAATGACCAGTTGCCAGGCCCAAAATGTGAACGCCGCCAGCGACGGCGCGAAAAGGCGCGTCTGGCAGGTACGCTGCACGACGTAATAGCTCGTGGCAAACAATCCACAACCACCGAACGCAAAGATCACCGCGTTGGTGTGCAGCGGACGCAAGCGCCCGTAGCTCAGCCAGGGAATACCGAAGTTGAGCTCTGGCCAAGCGAGCTGGGCGGCGATGATTACGCCCACCAGCATGCCAACCACCCCCCATACCACGGCCATGATAGAAAACTGACGCACAACCGTGTCGCTGTAGTGCGCAGTCATTGTTTTTGGAGAATCCATCGGGCACCTCGTTTTATTGCAGGAATAGTTTTATTCAAGTAGGGTTATTTAACATTGATGCATGTCAATCGTCCCGAAAAATACGCTCACCCTCTTGCTCCACGCTCTCGAATTGGCCGTGATAGATGGCCCACCACAGGCCTGCAAGAATCATCAGGACCAAAATGACGGACAAGGGAATCAACAAATAAAGGATGTCCATCAGACCGGATCCAGGGAAGATTGCGAAACAGTAGCCCTGCGGGCAGGACCTTGGGTTGGCTCCGCCAGATTCGTCCCTGCCACTTCCACACCGGACAGGGCGCGAGACAACCGGGCGGCGTTCAACACGACCAGCAACGAACTGAGCGCCATGCCCAGGCCCGCCAACCAAGCGGGCATCCAGCCGACCAGAGCCAAGGGAACACACAGCGCGTTGTAGCCCGCAGCCCACCCCAGATTTTGCCTCACCACACGCAGGGTTCTGCGCGCCAGCAGCACGGTTTGCGGAATCAGCAACAGGCTGGAGCCCAGCACAACAAAATCAGCGCGTGACTGGGCAAGCGGCACCGAGCGGCCAAAGGCAAATGACACATTCGCCCCTGCCAGCACCGGGCCATCGTTGAGGCCATCGCCCACCATGGCCACATAGCGCCCCTGCGCCTGCAACCATTGCATGGCATGCAACTTGTCCTGGGGGGTGCATTCCCCTTGGGCCTGGGATATGCCCGCCTGCTCGGCCACCCGGCGCACCGCGCCCAGCCGGTCGCCCGACAAGATCTGCACGGACACCCCTTCCTGCTGCAAAGCACGCACCACATCAGCCGCCTCGTGCCGCACATCCTCGATCAGATCAAAGCACGCCAGCTCGGTGAAATGGCCATCGCTCCCCTGCGCGGAAAGCACCACCTGAAGCGCCTCCGCTCCGCCCTGCACCGCCACGCCAGCATGGCGTGCTGAACCCAGCCGCAGCCAACGCGGAGAAACCGTGCCAAGCACGTCGGTGACTTCGGCCGTCAAGCCCAACCCAGCCTCCTCACGCAGATTCGCAGTGCTCCAGCGCTCACGGGCCGCGGGCGCTGCAGCCACGATAGCGCGGGACGCAGGGTGCATGGATTGCCCGGCCAGCGTGGCCGCCAGCGCCAGGGCATCTTCCCGGCTCAACCCCGGCGCGCACCGGACGGCTTGAACAGCCATGCCGTCCCGGGTGAGCGTGCCCGTTTTATCGAACACCAAGGTATCGACGCCGGCCAGGGCCTCCAGTCCCTGCAGGTTGCGCACCAGCACACCGTGGCGGGCGAGCGTGCCTGCCGCCGTCAGCATGGCCACCGGCGTGGCCAGCGACAAGGCACAAGGACAGGTAACGATCAGCACCGCCACCGCCACCATCAGGGCGTGGCCCGGGTCGGATGGCCACCACCAGGCCACCGCCAGTCCTGCGGCCAGCAGCACGCATACCAAAAAGGGCCGTGCGATGCGGTCGGCCAGTTGGGCCAGGCGGGGCTTTTGCAACGAGGCGCTTTCCATCAGCGCCAGAATCTGGGCAAAGCGGGTCTGCCCCCCAATACCCTCCACCCGCACCTCGACCGGAGCCTGCAGGTTGTAGCTGCCCGCCGTCACCTGGCTGCCAAGTGGCCGCGCCACGGGCGCTGACTCCCCCGTGAGCAGCGCTTCATCGGCCTGGGTGCTGCCACGCGTGATGCAGCCATCGGCAGGAAAAGCCTCGCCCGGCAGCACGCGAATGGTGTCCCCCACGGCCAGCCGGCGCGTGACCACGCGCGCGAAAATACCGTCGGCTCCGCGTCGCTCCACGCTGTCGGGCAGGCGATTCATGACGGCTTCCAGCGCCCCAGCCGTACGGTCCCGCAGGCGCAACTCCAGCCAGCGGCCGGTGAGCAGGAAAAATACGAACATGGTCAGCGAGTCGTAATAGACCTCGCGGCCAAAGATTCCCGCAGGGTCAAACGTGCCTGCCGTGCTGACCACGA
>DAOPUP010000015.1:0-15253 GCA_035350655.1 Acidovorax sp.
CACACCAGCGCCCCATTGGCTATGTGTTCCAGGAGGCCAGCCTGTTTGCGCATCTGACGGTGATGGGCAACCTGCGCTACGGCATGAAGCGCACCCAAGGCGCACCGCAGGCGGGCCTGGATCAGTCCATTGCGTTGCTGGGCATCGGCCATCTGCTCGATCGCAAGCCGGGCACCTTGTCGGGTGGCGAGCGCCAGCGCGCCGGCATGGCACGGGCACTGGCCGTGAACCCGCGCTTGCTGCTGATGGACGAGCCACTGGCCGCGCTCGACCTGCAGCGCAAACAGGAAATCCTGCCCTACTTGGAGCGCCTGCGCGACGAGCTGGACATCCCCATGCTGTACGTCAGCCACTCACCCGACGAAGTGGCGCGGCTGGCCGACACCCTGGTGGTGATGGATGGCGGCCGGGTGGTGGCCAGCGGGCCATTGGCGTCAACGCTGGCCCGCATTGACCTGCCCATCCGGCTCGGTGAAGACGCAGGCACGGTGCTGGACGGCACGGTGGGCGCAGTGGATTCCGAATGGCACCTGGCGCGGGTGGATTTCTCGGGCGGCAGCCTGTGGGTGCGTGACCAGGGCCTGCCCGTCGGCCGCCGCGTTCGGGTGCGGATTCTGGCGCGGGACGTGAGCCTGGCCGAGGATCCGGGAACGAGCAGCATCCAGAACGTGCTGCGCGGCTGCGTCGATGCCATGACGGACGACGGGCACCCGGGCCTGGCACTGGTGCGCGTGCGGGTGGGCGAGGCCATGCTGTTGGCCCGCTTGACCAAACGGTCGGCCGCGTCGCTGGGTGTGGCGCCGGGGCGCACGCTGTGGGTGCAGATGAAATCGGTTGCTTTGATGGAGTGATGTGGGGGGCGGCAGGGCACGTCGGCCCCCGCCGCTGCGGCCAGCCGCGATACTGTGCGCTTCACCGATGGACCGAACCGACGGAGACAAAACGCCATGACCCTGCCATTGCACCCTCTGGACCAACAACTTTTCACCCGCGCCCAGGCGCTGCTGGATGACGAGTGGATTACCCACGACGCTGATCTGGCCCCGGTGCTGCCCACCGTGCTGGCCCGCAATGTAGGGCAGGACTGGCACAAGGCGGGCACCTTCCGCCACCACCTGGTGGGCGTGGCGCGCTCACTCACGCTGTGGCGGCAGCCACGTGATGTGCGGCTGCTGGGGTTGCTGCACAGTGTTTATGGCAACGCCTTTGTGGACCTAGTCAAGTTCGATCCGGCCAGCGAGCGGGCCCGGCTGCGCGACTTGGTGGGGGAATCTGCCGAGCACCTGGTGTACCTGTTTTGCACGCTGTCGCGCACGCAGTTTGTGCAGCGCGTGCTGGGTGGCGGGCTCGAGGCCGATGGCAGCCTGGCGCTCGACAAGGACGGGCAGCGCCATCTGCTTACGCCCTCAGAGGTTGCGGCCTTTGTCATTGTCAGCATGGCCGACACTATCGAACAATGGTTCAGTTGGCAGGACGATGTCTACTCGCGCTTTCCCCATGTGCAGCATCGCCCCCAAGCTGCGCACTGGGCGGCGTCGCTGTGGCCCGGGCCCATGCGGCCGACGGGGCGCATGCTGCACCAGATTGCGGGGCTGGGCCAGGCGCTGCAGCACCCGGGCCTGCAAGGGCTGCTGCCCGTGCCGCCGGTGTTTGCCGATTGCACCCAACACCTGTCGGTGGCGGCCGAGGCAGCGGCCACGTCGCTGTATTGGTCGGTGATCCAGCAAGACCAGCCCCTGGTGGACCTGGACGTGGCCACCGCAGTGCTGGAGCAGGCGGTGCGCCACAACCCCTGGGTGGGTGAGCCGCAGATGGTGCTGGCGCAGCTGTATCTGTCGGCGGGCCGACGTGATGACGCCAAACATGCGGCGCAGAGTGCGCTGCAATGCTTCAGCGCCTGGGGCAATGCGTGGGACAAGCGTGTGCAATGGGACGCCTGGGTGGCCTGGACGCGCATCCTGTTGCAGTCCGCCAGCGAGGGCGGCTGGCCCGAGCGGCTGGACAAACTCAATAACCTGGCGCTCAAGGCCTGAGCGTGGCCCCAGTGCCTGCCTACCAGCCTGGAGTTGAGCGCGGTTTGTGCTTAATCGGGCCCAGGCGCTTGTCGCATAAGCGCTTGATGCTATTAATTTCATGGTATTTCAAAGGACTCGCGGAACGACGCTGCGCCATACGACGCCCTGGCTGCTGGGTTAGGGCCCTGACGGCAGCGCCATGCTGGGCTTGTGCCGGCTTGACCCGCGCGGCCTGAGCGCGGAAGATGAAGCGGTGTTTGACACCGAAGACAGGGGGGACCCATGGACAAGCCGATCTGGGTCCTAGTGGCCAACAGTTCGATGGCCCGTGTGCTGGAGTTCAACCCGGCCAAATCCGAGCGCTGGACGGAAAAGTAGTGCCTGACGCATCCGCAAAGCCGGGAGCAGGGTTCTGGCGCTGGCCACGAGCCTGCGGGCCACTCGATTGCCGGGCGCAGCGATCCACGCGAGCATGAGCGCCACGAATTCGCGCATCAGGTGGCCCATGCGGTCAAAGCGGCAGTGAGCGCCGGCCAGATCGGTAGCTTGGTGGTGTTTGCATCCAACCCGTTTCTGGGGCAGTTGCTCGGGCAGCTGGAGGACGCGGCCCCCAAGCGGGTCTCGGCCAGCCACCCGCTGGACCTGACCGGCTTGGCACTGCCGGATCTGGCCCGGCGCCTGCACGCCGAATTCGGGCTTTGAGGCGGCAGCGGTGTCCGACAGGCGCTAGCACATGCGTGCCATGGTCCTGGAGCAGCCCGGCCGACCCCTGCGGCTGACCGAGCTGCCGCGGCCGGTTCCCGATGCGGGTCAGCTGCTGCTTGCGGTGGAGGCCTGCGGCGTGTGCCGCACCGATCTGCACTTGTTGGATGGCGAGTTGCCCGACCCAGTACTGCCCCTGGTGCCGGGCCATGAGATCGTGGCCCGGATCGCAGGCCTGGGGCCTGATGCGCAGGGCGACTGGCGCCTGGGCCAGCGGGTGGGCGTGCCCTGGCTGGGCTGGACCTGCGGGCAATGCCGTTTTTGCACCAGCGGACGGGAGAACCTGTGCGAGCACGCCCGCTTCACGGGCTACCAGTTGAACGGCGGTTACGCCGAGTACACGCTGGCCGATGCGCGCTATTGCCTGCCCTTGCCCGATGGGCCGGCGGCCGAGCATCTGGCGCCGCTGCTGTGTGCTGGCCTCATCGGCTACCGCGCGCTGCGCCTGGCTGGCGATCCACGCCGACTCGGTGTCTACGGCTTTGGCGCGGCGGCGCACCTCATCACCCAGCTGGCGCGCGCGCAGGGGCGCGAAGTCTTTGCCTTCACCCGCCCCGGCGATGGCGCCAGCCAGGAATTTGCCCGCAGCTTGGGCGCAAACTGGGCGGCCGGAACTGACGAGGCCCCGCCGCAGCCGCTGGACGCGGCCCTGATCTTTGCGCCCGCAGGCCCTCTGGTGCCTATCGCCCTGCGGCACCTCGACAAAGGTGGCTGCGTGGTCTGCGCCGGCATCCACATGAGCGACATTCCTGGCTTCCCCTATGCCTGGTTGTGGGGTGAGCGCAGCCTTCGCTCCGTGGCCAATCTGACGCGCAGCGACGGCCTTGCTTTTTTTGAGGCACTGCGGCAAACGCCGCTGCGCACCGAAGTCCATGTGTTCGCGCTGGAGCAGGCAAACGAAGCTCTTGAGCAATTGCGCCAGGGTGCGCTGCAGGGTGCTGCCGTCCTGCGCATGGCCTAAGACGGTGTGAGCGAACCCACCATGCACACCCGTGCCACAAAAATGCACACCATAGCGCAAGCCAATGCTCGCGATTGCGCACCATGGCGGTGCTTTGCGCCTTGATGAGGCGCTTTTGTCCTGCCCGCTTGCACGTGCCGGATTCATTCACGCCTTCTGGGCGGTTGCCCAGTGCAAGTTCTCACAGGAGGTACCAATGACATTGCCGCACGAACAACTGGTGCACATTTCTGTCGGACAGACCCATATCGAGGGGCTGCTGGTGTTACCGGCGGATCCCCTCGGGGTGGTGCTGTTCGCCCACGGCAGCGGCAGCAGCCGCCACAGCCCGCGCAACAACTTCGTGGCCGGGGTGCTGCACGCGCGCCGCGTGGGCACCTTGCTGCTTGACCTGCTCGCGCCCGAGGAAGACCGGGACTATCGCACCCGCTTCGACATTCCCTTGCTGACGCAGCGACTGCGCGCGGCAACGCGCTGGCTTGGTCAGCAGCAGCTCACCCAGTCCCTGCCTGTGGGCTATTTCGGCGCCAGCACCGGCGCAGCCGCCGCCCTGATGGCCGCCGCTGCGCCGGGCCAGGCCATCCGGGCCGTGGTGTCGCGCGGCGGGCGACCCGACCTGGCCAGCGCTGAGGCGCTTGCGCGGGTGCCTTGCCCGACCCTGCTGCTGGTGGGAAGCCGGGACGAAGAGGTGCTGGATCTCAACCGGCAGGCCGCCTCCCACATGCGCTGCCTGCACCGATTGAGCGTGGTTTCTGGCGCCACCCATTTGTTCGAGGAGCCGGGAACCCTGGAAGCTGTGGCCCGGCAGGCCGCCGACTGGTTTGAACAATATCTGCAGCCTGCCGCGGCCACTTGAAGCGGGGCAGTGCGGGGGCGGGCGGACATTCCAGCACGCATCACGCATCACGCCGCAGGCTTGCGCCGTGCGGCTTCTGCCAGGGGCAGCAGATCCGCTTCGGTGAGCGTTTCCTGCGCCAGCAGCTTGTCCGCGCCGTCTTGCAGCAGGGCGCGCCGCTCGGTCAGCACCGCGCTGGCCTGGGCAAAGGCTTCGTCCACCAGTGCGCGCACGGCCATGTCGATGCGGTGGGAGGTGTCATCCGACAGGCCGCGCTCCAGTGCCATGCCCTCGGGCAGATTGAGAAAGCGCTGCTGCTGGCGGTCGTAGACCACCTGGCCCACTTCGCGCGACATGCCGTAGCGCGCCACCATGTCGTGCGCGATGTCCGTGGCCTTGACCAGATCGTCGGCCGCGCCCGTGGACACCTCGCCCAGCACCAGCGCCTCGGCCGCGCGCCCGGCCATCAGCACCGCGAGGCGGTTGCGCAGTTCGCTCTCGCTGGCCAGGTAGCGGTCTTCGCTGGGGCGCTGCAGGGTGTAGCCGAGGGCGCCTATGCCGCGCGGGATGATGGAAATCTTGTGCACCGGGTCGGTGCCAGGCAGCGTCATCGCCACCAGCGCATGGCCCATCTCATGCACGGCCACGGTGCGCCGCTCCTTGTCGCCGAGCACACGCTGGTGGCGCTCCAGCCCGGCGACGATGCGCTCCACAGCGGCGGTGAAGTCCGCCATCGCGACGGCGTCGGCGCCGCGCCGCGTGGCCAACAGTGCCGCTTCATTGACCAGGTTGGCCAGGTCGGCGCCGGCGAAACCCGGTGTCAGTGCCGCCACGGCATCGGGATCGACATCGCTGCCCAAGCGCACCTTCTTGAGGTGCACGCGCAGCACATCGGCGCGGCCCTTGCGATCAGGCCGGTCGACCAGCACCTGGCGGTCGAACCGACCGGCCCGCAGCAGGGCCGGGTCGAGTATCTCGGGGCGGTTGGTAGCGGCCAGAATCACTACGCCCGCGCTGGTGTCGAAGCCGTCCATTTCGGCCAGAAGCTGGTTCAGCGTCTGCTCCTTCTCGTCGTGGCCGCCCGAGAGCGGGCCCACGCCGCGCGCCCGGCCCAGGGCGTCCAGCTCGTCGATGAAGATGATGCAGGGTGCGGCGGCGCGTGCCTGCTCGAAAAGGTCGCGCACGCGGGCCGCGCCGACCCCCACGAACATCTCGACGAACTCGGAACCCGTGATGCTGAAGAAGGGCACGCCGGCCTCGCCCGCCATGGCGCGCGCCAGCAGCGTCTTGCCAGTGCCCGGAGGCCCCACCAGCAACACGCCCTTGGGCATGTGCGCGCCCAGCCGTCCGTAGTCCTTGGGATTCTTCAGAAAGTCCACCGATTCGCGCAGCTCTGCCTTGGCCTCGTCCACGCCCGCCACATCGTCGAAGCTGACCTTCACGTCGGTTTCCGAATGCAGCTTGGCGCGGCTCTTGCCGACGGATAGCAGTCCGCCCATGCCGCCTTGCGCGGCAATGCGCCGACCGATAAAGCTCCAGAGGGCCAGCAGCAGCAGCCCCGGAACCACCCACGACAGCAGCTCGCTCAGCAGCTTGTTGGCGACCACGCCTTCGAAGCGCACGTCGTATCCGGCCAGCTCCGCCGCCAGGGCGGGTTCGACGCGCGTCGTGACGATGCGCGTGCGGCCGTCGGCCAGTGGTGCCTTGAGCTGGCCCTCGATGAACTGGCTGCCGATCGATAGGGATTGCAGCCGATCAGCTTTCAGGTGCTGCAGGAACTCGCTGTACGGTATGGGTTGCACTTGGTTGGAGGTGACCCAGAGGTCGCGCAGCCAAAACAGTGCTGTCAATGCCAGGATCACCAGCCACAGCTTGTTGGGATTCCACTGCCAGGGCGACTGGGGCAACTGGGGCGGTGGCTCGGGGCGGGGTGGCGGCATACGGGGCTTTCTCTGTGTCCGAATGGGGGGGGCTGCCTGCGGGCAGGCGCGGCCCCAGTTGCCAGAATGTCAGAAAACACGGTGCCTGCCTACCCGCTAGTGCGCCTTGCCGCAAAGACAGGTCATGGCCCCCGACGCTGACCATGCCGCCGCAGCGGCTGGCCCATGTGGTCCTGACCGCCATCGAGAACCTCCATCCGTTGGCCTGTCTGCAGTGCATGCACGGTGCGCAGCGCATCGCACGCGTTCTGGGGGCGCCGAAGAATCTCGAAGTGGTGTTTGGCGACGGGCCGACCATTGGCCTTGATCCTGTAGCGCGCAACGCCGCCAGGCGGCGAGCTTCACAAACCGGCGTTGTGCGGGCTTACCATGGTTCGTTATTCAATATAGAGCTATGAAAATAGAGAAACAGTTGTTTGGGTTTTATAGGGTCAACCCTAAGATAGAGGCAATCTCTCAACGAAAGGTGTTTCCGTGAACAAGCGCTCTCTGCTGCAATCCGCCCTCGCTCTGGCCCTGGCTGCCGGCTTCACTACGGGCACTCTGGCGCAAGACAAGCCGCTCAAGATCGGTGTGACGGCAGGCCCGCACGCCCAGATTTTTGAGCAGGTCAAGAAAGTGGCCGAGAAAGATGGCCTGAAGATTCAGGTGATCGAGTTCAGCGACTATGTTCAGCCCAACGCCGCGCTGGCGGCAGGCGATCTCGATGCCAATGCCTACCAGCACAAGCCTTACCTGGATGCCCAGGTGAAGGACCGGGGCTACAAGATCGTGCCCGCAGGTTACACCGTCAACTTCCCCATCGGCCTGTATTCCAAGAAGGTCAAGAAGCTTGAAGATCTCAAGGAAGGTGCCAAATTCGGTATTCCCAATGACCCCACCAATGGCGGCCGCGTGCTGCTGGTGCTGCAGGACAAGGGCTTGATCAAGCTCAAGGAAGGTGCTGGCCTCAAGGCCACGCCGCTGGACGTGGTGGGCAACCCCAAGAAACTCAAGTTTGTGGAGCTGGATGCTGCCCAGCTGGCGCGCTCGCTCGACGATCTGGATGCCTCGGCCATCAACACCAACTTTGCCATCTCGGCTGGCCTGAACCCCAAGACCGATGCGATCGCCCTGGAAAGCGCCAAGAGCCCCTATGTCAACCTGATCGCCGTGCGTGAAGCGGACAAGGGCAAGCCCTGGGTGGCCAAGTTGCTGAAGGCCTACCAGTCGGAAGAAATTCGCAAGTTCATCGAAGTGGAATTCAAGGGCTCCGTGCTCCCTGGCTTCTGATTTTTTCTGTTGCACCGACAGTAGCTGGCGCTTTGCAATGAAGCGCCAGCTTTTTTTTGGCCGGGTTGACGATAGCGGGTCGCGAAAACCGTGGGAGGATTTCCCGCAGGCTGCGAGACCGCTTCCATGCCCGGAAAGCGGCCCCTGATTCCTTGAGCCTGCGGTTGCGCGGGAGGGGCCTTTCGGATGGGCCATGTCCCTGCTCGAACCCGCTGCCCGGAGCTGGTGTGCACACCTTCGGTGGCCCCGTTCGTTGCGGTACTACGCGCCTCCGTTGTCTGCGTGTTACGCACCGATACATGTTCGGTATACTCGCGCCGCGTGATGGTATTGTGACTCCGGTCTACGGGGAGAGGCCGCCTTGGGAAAGGCGGGTGGCATGCCGCGCACCTGAACGTCAGAAAAATCAAAATGACAATGAAAAACAAGAATTTCTTCCGTCTCGGGTTGGGCCAAAAGTTGGCATTGGCCAACTTCATTCTGGTAGCCGCCATGCTGGCCGTGCTGGTGGGATTGATCGGTTACACCGTTTCCAACTCCATAGAGCAAAGGGCCGAAGATGAGCTGGTCAAAAGTACCAAGGCCCTGGTTGGCTTTATCGAGGCCAGCGACAAGGACTTGCGCCGGCGCACCCAGTTCCTGGCCCAGAGTTTTCAGGCCAGTCTGGCCGGGGGATTGGAGCGGACAAACGACATGGTGCAAATCAAGTCCTTGTCCGTGCCGGTGCTCAAGCTCGATGGCGTGGCGCTGAATTTGAACGAATCGGTGGTCGACCGGTTCACGGCCGCCACGGGTGCGATATCGACCATTTTTGTCAAGAGTGGCGATGATTTCGTCCGCATCACCACGTCGCTGAAAGACGAAAAGGGCGGCCGTGCCGTGGGCTCGGTGCTTGACCGCAACCATCCAGGCTACGCGAAGGCCCTGGCGGGAGAGTCCTTTGCCGGTCTTGCCACGTTGTTCGGTCGGCGCTACATGACGCAGTACACGCCCATCAAGGACGACAAGGCCCAAGTCATCGGCATCGTCTTTGTCGGTTTGGATTTTTCAGATTTTCTGGTCAGCCTCACCGACACCATTCGGGGGCTGAAAGTCGGAGACCACGGGTATTACTTTGTTCTCGATGCTCGGCCCGGCAACTCTCTTGGCACCTTGGTGGTCCACCCCGCCGCAGAAGGTGAGAACATTCTGGAGTCCAAAGACAACGACGGGCGCTTTTTCATCAAGGAGATGCTGGAGGCGAAGAATGGCGTGATCCGTTATCCCTGGATGAATGCCAAAACCGGTGACACCCATGCCAGAGAAAAAGTCACGGCCTACGCCCATTACGCCAACTGGAACTGGGTGGTCGCTGCCGGAACCTACATTGACGAGTACACCGCACCCACACGCCGCATGGTCGGATGGTTCGTGCTGTTGGGGGTCGTTGCGGTGGGCGTTTCGTCTGGCATCTGGCTGGCGCTGATTCGTCGCATTGTCATCCAGCCGCTGGCCCAGGCACAGGCCGTTGCAGAAACCTTGGCCGCCGGAGACTTGACCGGTCATGTCGCAGACTCTCGCCATGATGAGGTCGGCGACCTCTTGCGGTCCATGAACCATATCGGGGAAGGCCTTCACCGTGTGGTGCTGGCGGTCCGGCAAAAATCAGAGAGTGTTGCGCTGGCAAGTGCCGAGATTGCCAACGGCAATCACGATTTGAGCACCCGGACAGAAAGCCAGGCCAGTGCACTCGAACAAACCGCAGCCTCCATGGAGCAGCTGGGAACCGTCGTCCAGCAGAACTCCGCGCAGGCGCGTGCGGCCAATCAATTGGCGCAGGACGCAACCAATGTGGTCACCAGCGGTGGTGAAGCGGTGCATCGCGTGGTGGAAACCATGAAGGGCATCGATGAAAGCAGCAAAAAGATCGCCGACATCATCGGCGTCATCGACAGCATCGCCTTTCAAACCAACATCCTTGCGCTGAACGCTGCAGTGGAGGCCGCCAGGGCGGGAGAAAATGGTCGGGGGTTCGCGGTGGTGGCCAGCGAGGTCCGGTCACTGGCCGGTCGATCTGCTTCCGCGGCCAAGGAGATCAAGGATCTGATCACGGCCAGTGTCGAGCAAGTCAAGCGAGGCACGGCCTTGGTGGACCAGGCCGGGGACACCATGCAGGAGGCCATTGCCGAGATCCAGAGGGTGTCAACCATCGTGACCGAGATCAGCAATGCCAGCCTGGAGCAAAGTTCTGGTGTGGACCAGGTGCGAGAGGCGGTATGCCACATGGACCAGAGCACCCAGCAGAACGCAGCCCTGGTTGAGGAAATGGCTGCAGCGGCGACCAGCTTGCGGGAACAATCGGACGAGCTGGTGCACGCTGTGTCGGTGTTTCGTCTGCCAGCCAGGCCGCACAAGGCCTTGACTTTGGCGTGATCCGGCGGTCGGCGCGGGCGTGGCAAGCCGGTTGAGGCGTCGCCGCCGCAGCTGTACAAGCCGCAGGCCTGTCTGGACGCGCGCACACCGGGCTCGTCCGCGGCGTTCGCCCAGGCCGCAAAGTTTTTTTGGTGCCAACGGTCGCATCGGTGCCGAAATCCGCCAGTGGCTGCAGGGCAGGGTGAACCTTTGCCTGGCCTGGGTCGCGATCTATGACGGATGGTTTGCTATTTAAATAATAGCAAACTATCAAATTAAATAAATGGTTTCAGGGGTTTACGCCATAAAAAAGCCCGGCGCAAGGCCGGGCTTGGTGCGTTGCAAGCGCGCAGGGCGCCTCCCGGCACCCTTTGTTTGAGGCGTTGTCTCAGGCGGCTTGCGTTGCCTGTGCCTGGTTGGCGGCGGCGTGGTTGCGGATGGCCTGGGTGGCATCTGCCAGAGCCTGGGCCTTGGCGGCTTCGCCCATGGCCACACCTTCAGCACGCACAAAGCGCACGTCGGTCACGCCGAAGAAGCCCAGCACGACCTTCAGGTAGCTTTCCTGGTGTTCCATCGCCTGGCCGCCTTCGCTGGTGGAATACACGCCGCCACGGGTCGATGCAATGATCACGGTCTTGCCCTTGGCCAGGCCTTCGGGGCCGTTCGCGGTGTACTGGAAGGTGCGGCCCGGCTGGGCGATGCGATCAATCCACGCCTTGAGTTGGGTGGGAATGCTGAAGTTGTAGAACGGAGCGCCGATCACCACCACATCGGCCGCCAGGAACTGGCTGACCAGTTGCTCGGACACCGCGTTTTCATGCTTTTGCACTTCGCTCAGGCCATCGGTCTGGCCGGTGCGGGGGGCCATGGCGTCCATGGTGAAGTGGGCAGGGGCATTGGCGACAAGATCGAGGTAGCTCACCTGGGTGCCGGCATGGTTGGCCTGATAGGCAGCCACGATCTGTGCGGTCAGCTGACGCGAGACGGAGTTGGCACCGGTGATGGCGGAATCAATGTGAAGCAGTTGCATGGGGTTTTCCTTGAAGGGGGCCGGCCACGGTGTGTGACCATGAAGAGATTGTGCAACTGTTGCACTGGATTGATAAGTTGGAGAATTTGCGATAGATTGTTCTATATATAGAACAATGGGTGCCTGTATGCAAGACCTGAACGACATGTTGTACTTTGCCGAGGTGGTGGAGCGCGGCGGCTTCGCTGCGGCGGGGCGTGCGCTGGGGGTTCCCAAATCCCGTCTGTCGCGGCGGGTTTCAGAGCTTGAGGCCCAGCTGGGCGTGCGTTTGCTGCAGCGCACCACGCGCAAGCTTTCGCTGACAGAAGTGGGTGAAGCCTACTTGCGCCACTGTCAGGCCATGCGCGAGTCGGCCCAGGCAGCTGCCGACACAGTGGCCCAGGTGCAGACCGAGCCGCGCGGCACCATCCGCGTCAGTTGCCCCGTCACGCTCGCGCAGACGGTGGTGGCCGAACTGATGCCGCCCTTTCTGGCCAGCCACCCCCAGGTACGCATCGAGATGCTGGTGAGCAACCGCGCGGTGAATCTGGTGGAAGAGGGTATTGATGTGGCGCTGCGCGTGCGCGCCACGCTGGATGACAGCGGGAGCATGGTGGTCAAGCGTCTGGACCACACCACACAGATCCTGGTGGCCAGCCCCGGGCTGCTGGCACGCCAGGGTGCACCCCGCACGTTGGAAGACCTGACTCGGATGGACAGCATTGCGATGTCGGCGCCCGATGGGCGATCGACCTGGAACCTCATCGGCCCCGGCGGTGTGCACCAGACGGTGCAGCACCAGCCGCGTTACGTGGCCGACGATCTGCTCACGCTCAAATTTGCGGCGGTGGCTGGTACCGGGGTGTGCTGGATGCCTGATTACATGTGCCAGGACGAGATGCGCGAGCACAAGCTGGTGCGCGTGCTGCCCGACTGGGCGCCCGCGCCGGCCATCGTGCATGCGGTGTTTCCGTCGCGCCGGGGCTTGTCGCCCGCCGTGCGGCGGTTCCTCGACTACCTGGGTGAAGCCATGCCGGGCCGCAGCAGCCCGGTGGTGCGGCAAGCATCGCAAGGGCTGGCCGGCAAGGGCCCCTGAGCGCTGGCGTCCCGGTCGCAGGCGTTGCGGCGGACGCTGAAGGCGCCGGGCTTCTGTGCCCGGGCCTAGTTACGCCTTACCGGGTAAGGTGGCGCACCTTGGGCGAGGGCAGGGTGGTGCTGCGTTGGCCTGGCTCTGCGCGGGGGGGCGTGCCGCCCATGGCGCCAGCAGCGCCCGCGCTCACATGGAACACCGCCACCAGCTCCGCTAGGCGTTGGGCCTGCTCGCGCAGGTTTTCTGCTGCCGTGGTGCTTTCACCCACCAGCGCGCCGTTTTGCTGCGTCATCTGGTCGAGCTGGGTCACGGCCACGTTGACCTGGGAGATACCGTCGCTTTGCTCGGCAGCCGCGGTGCTGATCTCGCCAATGATGCCGTTCACGCGTTGAACCCCCTGGACGATTTCATGGATTGTCGCCCCGGCATGGGCCACCAGTTGGGTGCCTGAATCCACCTTTTCGACGCTGGTCTGGATCAGCGTCTTGATCTCTTTGGCTGCCTCGGCGCTGCGTTGTGCGAGGCTGCGTACCTCGGTGGCCACCACGGCGAAGCCGCGCCCCTGTTCGCCTGCGCGTGCGGCCTCGACGGCCGCGTTGAGTGCCAGGATGTTGGTCTGGAACGCAATGCCATCGATCACGCCAATGATGTCGGCAATCTTCTGGCTGCTATGGTGGATGTCCTGCATGGTGTTCACCACCTGTTGCATTGCCTCGCCACCCCTTGCCGCAGTGCTCGCGGCCGTGGTGGCCAGCTGGTTGGCCTGGCGGGCCGAGTCGGCGCTTTGGCGCACGGTGGCGGTCAGCTCTTCCATGCTGGCGGCCGTCTGCTCCAGGCTGCTGGCAGCCTGCTCGGTGCGGTGACCCAGGTTCTGGTTGCCGCTGTTGATGTCATCACTGGTGGCGCGCAGTTGATCGATGTTGTCGCGCACGGCGGACACCAGTTCATGGAAGCGAAGCTGCATGTCACGCACCGCCACCATCACGCTGCCGGTGTCGCCCGCCTTGACCTGTACGGGCACCGTGAGGTCGCCTTGTTGAATGGCCTGCACGACGGCGCGCACTTCGCCGGGCTCGGCACCCAGCTCGCGGCCAATGCTGCGCGTCACCAACACCGTGGCGGCTACGCTGATCAGCACCGCCAGCAACGTGATGGCGAGCATCACGCCTGTGAACTGGCTAGCGTCCTGGTTGGCCGTCTGACTGTTCTGGATGATCCGGGCTTCTTCGTAGTCGATGAGCTTGTTGGCGGCTGCCAGCCACTGCTCGTATTGGGGTTTGGCTTGCGTCCACAGCAGAGTTTCGGCGCCTGCACGGTCACCTGACTGCATCAGGGCCACCACCTTGGCGGTGGTTGCCACGGTGCGTGCCTCGATGTCTTTGAGCGTCTGCACCATGGGCCCTACTTCAGGAGGGACCTGTTGGGTGGTCTTGAGCACGGTGTCCAGCTGAGCGGCCGATTGGGCATAAAAATCGGCGAGTCGAGCGATGGCTTCGATCTCCTTCTTGCGCGCTTCGTCGCTGGGGGCCAGCACCACATCGCGTACTGCGATGGAGCGGTCATGGGCTGAGCCGCGAAAGTTGATCGCCGCACGCTGGATGACAGCGTTCTGGGTGGCATTGGCGGTCAGTGCGCTGTCGATACCTCGCGCCATGAGCGTGCTGTAGATCGACATGCCCAGCAAAGCCATGATGACCAAGCCGAAGCCCGCCATCAGGCGCTGGCTAATTTTCCATGTGTGCATTGAACTGTGCCTCGTGAGTAGGTCGTGGAAGGAGGGTGTCTTGCAAACCTTGGTGGATGTGACGCGCGTGTCACATTGCTCATGGTGTTTGCATTTGTAACGATTGTGCTCTTTGGTTTTTAAAAAGCAAAAGAGTCACACTATCAACTTGATAGTTATATTTTGACTTTTCGAGGCGGTGATTTGAATTTGTTAGATTTTTTTTGAATTAAATCAAAACTATATATTCTTTTGGGTTTTAAAGAGTGGCTCGCAGAATGTCCGCTATCGTGAGCACCTCTTCCATCCTCATCGTTCCTGGCTGGCGCGACTCCGGCCCCGGCCATTGGCAAAGCCTGTGGGCCGAGCGTCTGCCCCATGCGCTTCGCGTGGTGCAGGACGACTGGATCACGCCCACCCGGCAGGCCTGGGTTGGCCAGATCGAAAAAACCGTGCTGGCCGCACCGAATTCCGTGGTCATCGTGGCGCACAGCCTGGGCTGCATTGCCACCACCCACATGGGCCCCGAAGCCACGGCCCGCGTGTGCGGTGCGCTGCTGGTCGCACCGGCCGACCCCGAGCGCCGCGCCATCTTGAACGACTTTGCCCCGGTGCCCTACGCCGCGCTGCCTTACCGCAGCATCGTGGTGGCCAGCAGCAACGACCCCTATTGCCCCATCCGCCTGGCGGGTGCCTATGCCCGGGCCTGGGGTAGCGAGTTTGTGCGCATGCAGAATGCAGGCCATATCAATATCGACTCCGGTCATGGCGAATGGCCGCTGGGCTGGGCCCTGCTGCAATCGCTGGAAGGCGAGGGCTGCGCGGGCGTGGCGCAGCCGGTACATCGCTTGTACGCATCCTCCTAATTTGCCTATTTGCTTTGTTTTTTATAGCAAATGGCGCTTCATTTATAAGCTCTTGCCCGGCCTATTTCCTCGAAAACTGGCGGTGCTCAAAGGCGCAGAGGCTGGCCATTGCCGCATGGGTGTTTCTATATTCTTGGATTTGATTAATTAACAAGAATATATTCTTTGGAGTTTTAAGTAGAGCTCCGCACAATGCGCTATCACCAGTTTTTGATCGGGCGACGCCACCATGACCTCTTTGAAAATCAAGACCCTCCTGGCCACGTTGGCCTTGGCCGCCAGCGGCGCTTCGATGGCGCAACAGACCTTGCTGAACGTCTCGTACGACGTGGCGCGCGAGTTCTACAAGGACTACAACGCCGCCTTTGCCGCGCACTACAAAAAGACCA
>DAOPUP010000016.1:0-15194 GCA_035350655.1 Acidovorax sp.
CAGGACGCGGCCTTCTGGCGCGTGTTCCAGCGGGTGGTGGCGCAGAGCCGGTAGCCGCGTTTGGATCAGGCGTTGGATCTCAAATTCCGCTCGCCTTGAGGTCGAAGCCCTTCGACAAGCGCAGGGCGAACGGTTGAATTTTTGCCAGACCGCCAGACCGCCAGACCGCCAGACCGCCAGACCGCCAGACCGGAGCAGCGTTGCGGCAGCAAAGGGTCACGCGGCGGGGCGTTCCACTTCCAGATCGGCCAGCACCCGCAGCAGTGCGCGGTTGACTTCTTCCAGATCCATCTCGTGGGTTTCGCACAGCTTGCGGATCGTGTTGGCGTCTTCGGATTCCAGTGCCCGGGCCATCTGCAGGCCCGAGACATACGGGCCCGTGCCGAGCACATTGGCGTCGTAGATACGTTCCGACAGCGGAATGCGGCGCAGGATGGTGCCCAGCGATTCGCCCATCACATCGTCCAGTTGCGACAGCAGCCCGCACAGATAGATCTCGCGGCGCAGGTCGTTCTCCACGCCAGCGTCGAGCAGGTGCGTCATGAGTTGCGCCCGGATCAGCATGGACTCGCGCACGGGCCGCAGGTTCAGGTTGGTGCTGGCGTGGGGCAACTGTTCGGACAGCCAGCGTTTGAGGGAGCCATAGCCCATCATCACCAGCCCCCGGCGCAACGAGTCGATGCCCGTGCGCAGGCCCAGCGCCGCCGAGTTGGTGTAGACCATGAAGCGGTAGGCCAGCAGCGGGTCTTCCCCCATGATTTCTTCGAACATCTCCAGCGACTGCTCGGCCTCGATGGCCTTCATCAGCTTGAAGATGACCGCGTGCGAGGGCTGTGGCGTCTGGTGCCGCTGGCCGTAGAGCACGTCTTCCGCCGGCCAGCCGGCCAGGGCCAGGGCGTTTTGCTGGTCCAGGCAATGTTCCATGAGGGCGCAGCTGGCGATGTTTTCGTACATCTGGCCGGCCAGCACGGGGCTTTTGCGTTGCGCCGCCGGCACCGGATCACCGGGTCGAGCGGGCCGGGTGGGGGCGGCTTGCAGCGCGGCCACGGCCTCTTCGGGGCGCAGCGTCAGGAGGCTGTTGTCAAAGCAGCGGGCTACTTCGGGCCCGGGCAATTGAGCCACGTCGCCGCGCCACACCAGCTTGAGGCCGCGCTGGTGCGCCGCCTGGACGCGCGTGAAGATGGCGGCGTCGGATAGCCAGTCGCCCCGCACTTCGATCCATGGGGAGCCGCGCGGCGCCTCTTCCAGCAAGGTGCACAAAAGCTGACGCGTTTGCGCAGACAGCAGCAGCGGTGGCGAGCTGGCAGACCATAGCTCTTGCAAGGTGCGCAGCAGGTGGGCCGCATCCACGACCGTGTTGGCTTCGTTCTGGGCGTAAAGCTGGATGCCCGCGAGTTTGCGGGCCCGGTTCCACAGGGGGCGGTAGCCAAGAATCAGGCTGCCGAGGACGGATTGGACCATGGGCGGTGAATCGATAGAACAGCGGGGCCAGATCCTGGCGACGCGGGACAGGCCCGGTCGCGTGAGCAGGTTTTAACTGATGAAGTTGAACAGGGACAGCTTCTGAACCTGGGCGTAGGACTTGAGCGCTGCCTCATAGCCCACCTGCTGGTTCTGGAAGTCTGAAATGCCTTTGATCATATCGAGATCCTCGGCACGTGAGCGGTCACCTTCGAGCTGGATGGCGCGTTTGTCCTGGTCGCCCGTGATGCGGTCGGCACGGTTGAGCAGCTCGCCGGCATAGCCGCGCATGTTGTGCATGCGCTCCAGCCCCGCGTCGAGGTTGGCCAGCGCCTGGCCCACGGCCTGAATGGCGGCGTTGCTGTTGGGCGCGCTGCGGATGTCCCGGATCGCGCTGTCCAGCGTGCTGAACACGCTGGCGCTGGGTTGCAGGGTGATGGTGTCGCCGTCCGGATTGCCGGTGACGTTGACGCTCAGGCCGGGGATGCCGGCCACCGCGATGGTGACGGGTTTGCTGGAGGGGTAGTCTGGCACGGTGACCGCCGGGGACACCGCGCCCGTGGTGGTGTTGGTGACCGTGTAGGAGACTGTGGAGGTGCCCGCCGTGGCGCCCGGGCCCACGGCACTGAACGCAATGCTGTAGTTGTTGCCAGTCACCGCGCCCAGGTTGGTCGCCTTGACGGCGTCGGTGGTGAGCTGGCGGCTGTTGGGGACGGCGCTGACGCTGGCGTTGTACACCCCGTCGCGCTGCGGATCGAACATGAAGGCCGAATCGCCATCCAGCGTGTTGGGGATGGCCACGCCGGTGCTGCTGTTCTGCCCTGGCAGGCCGTCAAAGGCGTAGTCGGGGGAGCCGCTCAAAGGCCCCAGGAACGGCGCCAGGGCACTGCCCAGGGCGCCGAGCAGCGGAACGCCATTGGTGTCCTTGCGGTTGGCCACCTCTGACAGCTGCTCACGCAGCCCCTGCAGCTGGTTGGCAATGGTGGCCCGGTCGTTGGCGGCCAGCGTGCCGTTGCCCGCGTTCACGATGAGCTCGCGCGCGTTCTGCACCAGGCTGACGGCGTCGCCCATGGCCGACTCGGCCTGTGCAATGGCGTTGCGCTGCGTTTCCAGGGCGCGCTGCTCGGTCTGGATGCGGCTGATGCGCGTGAGCGCCCGCTCGGCCTGCGCGGCCGACACCGGGTCATCGCTGGCCCGCACCACGCGCTTGCCCGAGGTCAGGTTGTCCTGCAGGTTGGACAACGAGGTCTGCCGCGCACCCAGATTGCGCAGGGCGTTGTCATACATGTTGGCAGTGCCCATGCGGTAAATGGTGTTGCTGCTCATACGGACTCCTGTGAACCCTTAGCGACCCACGGTCTGGATCAGGTTGTCAAAAATGTTCTGGGCAATCTGCAGCATTTTTGCCGACGCCTGGTACGCCTGCTGGAACTGGATGAGCTTGGCGGCCTCTTCGTCCAGGTTCACGCCCGACACCGCGGTGCGGTCCCGCTCCAGATTGGACGCCAGGGTGGTGGACAGTTCGGCGGCAAAGTTGGCACTCTGGGTGCGTGTGCCCACCTGGGCAATGGCATTGGCAAAGCCATCGCTCAAGGTGGAATTGTCAAACATCGGCACATCGCGCAGGTCCATCATGGCGCTGGCATTGCCGGCGTTGCGTTGGTAGAAGTCACCGTACTGTGCGTCGAGTGCATTGCCCAGGGTGACCGTGTCACCCGCCTTGGGCGACCCGCGCAGCGTGATCTCCAGCCCATCAATCCGGATGGCTTGTCCTGAGACGTAGGGAACCACGGTGGTCCCGGCAACATAGGCGCCCGTGACGCCATCGGGCGCAGTGGGAGAGCCTGTCACGGTGTACCCGCTGGGAGGACCCGCCACAAAGTTCAAAACAATGCCTGCCCCCGTCGTGGCAGGGGGCGTTGGGCTGGGGGGCAAGGTCCAGGTGCCCCCACTGATGCGCATGCTCTGCAGCTGCAGTGTTCCTCCATTGGAGGTTCCCATGGCGGCATTGAACGGGTTGGCAGCGGCGAGATCGCGTGGGGACAGGACCAGCGCCTGCATGCTGCCGGCCGCCGCCTTGAACGGCTGAAACAGCACTCTTTCATTCACTGCGCCAGGGCTGCTGAATTCAAACGTCAGCCCATCAATTTGTTGCGCCGCCAGCGCGGTGACATCGGCAAAGTTGGTGGTTTTCCCGTCGGTCAGGCGGATGACCTGGCCCCCTGGTGGGGACGTGAACCGGACTTCGTAGTCGGAAGCAGCAAAGCGCGTGGGGTCGTACTTGGCTGGATTGGTGAAATTGATGGCGCCGACCGCAGTGCCGCTGGTGGCGCCCTGAATGTCGGGCAGTGTGGAAAACAGTGCCTGGCCTGGCGCGCCGTCCAATGTGAGGCCGCGTACCTGGCGGCCGTTCATCAGCGTGCCGATGGCCTGGGCCATGCGGCCCAGCAGGTTGCGGCCCTCGGCCAGGTCGGTGTTGTGAAAGCGCAGCAGGCCCGACACCGAGCCACCGCCCAATGCGTTCTCGTCCATCTCGATGGGGGCCGCCCCGGGCCGTGTGAAGAACAGCTTGAGCTGCCCGCTGCCCGGAAACGCCTCGGCGTCGCCCAAGGACAGTGCGGTGGCCGTGCTGCCCAGCACCAGGGGCTGGCTGCCCGCCACAAAAAGACCCACGGTGCCGTCATCGGCTGCGATCTGGGTGGTTTGCACATACTGGTTGAGGTCGCGGATCAGCTGGTCGCGTTGGTCCAGCAGGTCGTTGGGGCTCTGGCCGTTGCCCTTGGCACGTGCGATCTGCTCGTTCACACTGGCAATTTGCGAGGCCAGGCCGTTGATGGCGGTGATGCTGCTACCCAGCGCCTCGGTCACCGTGTACTGGATTTCATCGATGCGCTCCGAGGCCGAGCGCATGCGTGCCGCCGTTTCGTCGAGCCGGGTCAGCGCCACGGTGCGGGCGGTGATGTCGGTGGGTGAGCTCACGACGTCGGAGAACGAATTCATCATGTCGTTGATGGCCGCGCCCAGCCCGGTGGTGCCGCCGCTGAAGACCTCCTGCAACTGGCGCATGCGCTCGGCCCGCACAGCATCGGCCGATTGCGTCGAGCCTGCGGCTGCAGCCTGGCGCGTGAGCAGCTCGCTCTGGTTGCGCAAAATCGTCTGCACGTCCACGCCCTGGCCGATGTAGCCGCTGCCCGTGAACTGGCCCGGCACGGTCTGCATGACCACGCTCTGGCGCGAGTAGCCGGGCGTGCTGACGTTGGCAATATTGTGGCCTGCGGTCTGCAGGGCGACCTGGTTGGCCAGAAGGGCGCGGGCGCCGACGTTGAGCAGGCTCATGGTTTACCTTGGGTGCTCATGCCTGTGCACGCTGCACGCGCAGGGCACTGTTGATGGCGCCGCTGAGCTTGCGGGCGTATTCGGGGTCGGTGGCGTAGCCGGCCTTTTGCAGTTCGGATGCATAGGCCACGGCGGAGCCTGTCCTGGCGGTGGCCTGGGCTTTGTCGTAGCGCGGGCTGTTGTTGATCAGCCGGGCGTAGTCGCGGAAAGAGTCTTCGTACGAGTCGTAGGCGCGGAACTTGGCGGTTACCTTCTGGGCCTTGCCGTTGATGTATTCGGTGGTGGTGATCTCGGCCACCTTGCCGGTCCAACCCTTGCCGGCCTTGATGCCGAACAGATTGAAGGAGTTGGAGCCGTCTGCCGCCTTGATCTCGCTTTTTCCCCAGCCGGTTTCGTGGCCCGCCTGGCCCAGCATGAAGCTCGCTGGAATGCCGCTGTCCTGCGCCACGCGCTCGGCTGTGGCGCTGAGCGACTGCACGAAGCCGTCGCGCCCCTTGGGTAAGGGGCCGGTGGCCACGGGGGGGCTGGCGGCGGCGGAGCGTGAGGTCACGCCCGGCAGGCTGAGCGTGGAGGGCGCGGTGATGCTTGTGTCGGCCCCGCCCATCTGGCGCGAGAGCTGGCGCGCGATGGCTTCGGACAGGCCCCCGGGCACGCCCGACATGCTGACCGACAGCTGCTGGTCCAGCAGGTCGGTGCCCAGGTCGCCCTGGGCGCCGTCCATCAGGCCGGACTTCATGGTGGCTTCGCGCATGCTTTTGATCAGCTCGCGCATGAACAGCGATTCAAACTGCTTGGCGGCTTCCTTGGCCGCCTGGGCACCGTTCTGCCCGGCTTCGTACTTCAGTGCATTGAGCGAGCGCGCATCGGCGGCCAGCGCATTCGAAGAACTGGTGGTGCTGGACGAAGGCAGGGTCAGGGCCATGGTCGCTCCCGGTGAACGGTTGGCACAAGGTCGTCAGGGCGGGCCATGGTCAGATCACCTCGAGCTCGGCGTTCAGTGCGCCGGCTGCCTTGATGGCCTGCAGGATCGCCAGCAGGTCGCCCGGCGTGGCGCCCAGAGAGTTCAGGGCCTTGACCACGTCCGCGAGCTGGGGCGAGGCGGGCACCTGGATGACGTTGCCCGGCTCCTGGTTGATGGTGATGTCGCTCTTTTGCGCCACCACTGTCTGCCCCTGCGACAGCGGGTTGGGCTGGCTGATGACCGGCGTGGAACTGATGGTGATCGACAGATTGCCGTGCGCAATGGCGCAGGGGCCGAGGGTGACGGCCTGGTTGAGCACCACCGAGCCTGTGCGGGCGTTGATGACCACCTTGGCCGAGGGGGTCGAGGCCTGCAGCTGCAGCTCTTCGAGGTCGGCAATGAAGCCCACGCGTGCGCCGGGGTCGATGGGGGCACGCACCTGCACGGTTCGGCCATCGAGCGCCGTGGCCAGGCCGTTGCCCAGCTTGTTGTTGATCGCCTGCGCCACGCTGCGGGCGGTCTGGAAGTCGGAGGCGTTGAGCCCGAGGTTGATGGTGTCGCCCTCGTTGAGCGGCGTGGGCACCGAGCGCTCCACCTGGGCACCCTGCGGGATGCGGCCTGCGCTCAGGTGGTTGATCTGCACCTTGCTGCCACCCGCGGCGGCACCGGCACCGCCCACCACCAGATTGCCCTGCGCCAGCGCGTAGATCTCGCCATCGGCGCCACGCAGGGGCGTCACGATGAGCGTGCCGCCCTTGAGCGACTTGGCGTTGCCCATGGACGAGACGTTGATATCGATCAGCTGCCCCGGCTGTGCAAACGCCGGCAACTGCGCCGTGACGATGACGGCCGCCACGTTCTTGAGCTGCAGCTGCGACGAGGTGCCGGGCGGCAGGCTGATGCCCATTTGCTGCAGGTAGCTGGACATGGCCTGCGTGGTGTAGGGCATCTGCGTGGTCTGGTCGCCCGTGCCGTCCAGGCCCACCACCAGGCCATATCCGGTCAGCTGGTTGCTGCGCACGCCTTGCACGGCGGCCACTTCCTTGATGCGCAGCGCGTGGGCGGGCCAGGCCGCGCTTAGTGCCAGGGTGGCAGCAAGCAGCCACAGCAGCCGGGCGGGGCGCAGCGAGAAGGGGATGAGCAAGGCTTTCATGGCCTTCATTGTGGAGTGCCCCGGCCGGGCGGAATCTCCAAAAAGAAGCCGGATCACCCGTCAATTGGCGGGGTCTGGCGGACAGGGCGGCAGGGGGAAAGTACCGGCGAATCGTCCGTCAGCTGTATATAAAAATAGCTTCAAGCCCTTGTTTCGCAAGCGCTTGAAGCTATTGTTTTGATAGTTTTCAGGGCCGATGCCTGCCCGCATCAGAACGGTGTGACCGTGTTGAAAAACCGCCCCAGCCAGCCCATGACCTGGGCTTCGCCCTGCGCACCGCGGCCACGCGACTCCACGCGCACGTTGGCCATCTGGGTGGAGGCGACGATGCTGCCCGGCTGCAATGCGCGCGGGTCCACCGTGCCCGAGAAACGCAGCACATCCACGTTCTGGTTCACGCCGATCTGCTTTTCGCCGGCCACGACCAGGTGGCCGTTGGGCAGCACCTCGATGACGGTGGCCGTGATCGAGCCCTGGAAGGTGTTGGCGCTCTCGGTGCCGCCCTTGCCGTCAAAGCTGTTGCCGGTGGTGGCGCCCACTGCCAGCTTGTCCGTGAAGGTTTTGCCCACGAAGGGCAGGGCACTGACTCCGCCCGAGATCTTGGAGTTGCGGTCCACGGTGGAGGAAGATTTCTGGCTGGCCGTCACGTTCTCGACAATTTGCACGGTGACGCTGTCGCCCACCAGCCGCGCGCGGCGGTCTTCGAAGGCGGGCCGGTAGCTGGCCGTGCTGAACAGGCTGCCGTTGACCGGCTTGGCTGCGCGTGGCACGGCCGCCAGGGGCGGCGGCGCGGTGGGCAGGATGTCGACCGGCGGGGGGGGGGACAGGCTCGCGCAACCCGCGCACAGCGTGGCCGCGCACAGTGCCGAGGCCATGGCGTGCGCCTTGTGCAGCGCGCCAGGAAGGGAAAAGAGGTGGGTCATGGCAGAGGTCCTGGTGGGGCGTGCAGCGGTTTACAGCTGCGCCAGCTTGGCCAGCATCTGGTCGGAGGTCTGAATGGCCTTGGAATTCATTTCGTAGGCGCGCTGGGTCTGGATCATGGTCACCAGTTCCTGCACCACGTTGACGTTGGAGGTTTCCAGGTAGCCCTGGACCACGGTGCCCAGGCCGTTGGTGCCCGGCGTGCCCTGCTGGGGCTGGCCCGAGGCGGCGGTTTCGGCAAACAGGTTCTGCCCCCGGGGCTCCAGGCCGCCCGGGTTGATGAAAGTGGCCATCGCCAGATTGCCCAGCGGCTGCGGCGCGGTGTTGCCCGGCACCATGGCCGAGACGGCGCCTTCGGCACTGATGGCCACGCTGGTGGCGTTGGGCGGCACGGTGATGCCGTTGGCAATGGGCAGGCCGGTGGAGTTGACCAGTCGGCCCTGCGCATCCACCTGGAACGATCCGTCGCGGGTGTAGCCAATGGTGCCGTCGGGCATGGTGACCTCGAAGAAGCCATTGCCCTTGATGGCCACATCCAGGTTGTTGTTCGATTGCTGCAGGCTGCCCTGCATAAAGTTGCGTGCCGTGGCCACCGTGCGCACCCCCAGGCCCAGGTGCAGGCCGGTGGGCAGCTGGCTTTGCTCGGTGGTCTGCGAGCCGACCTGGCGCAGGTTCTGGTAGATCAGGTCTTCGAACACCGCATTGGCGCGCTTGTACCCGGTGGTGGACACATTGGCCAGGTTGTGCGAGATGACGTCCAGCTGGGTTTGCTGGGCTTCCATGCCGGTCTTGGCAATCCACAGGGAATTGATCATGGTGGTTCCTTTGGCGCGTTGTCGTCAGGCTCAGCCGTTCAGGCTCAGGAGCTGGCTGGCGGTTTTGTCATTGGTTTCGGCGGTCTGCAGCAGCTTCATCTGCTGCTCGAACTGGCGCGAGGCGGCGATCATGCCGACCATGCTTTCGATCGCGCTCACGTTGGAGCCTTCGATGGCGCCGGTCAGCATGCGGGCGTTGGCATCGTTGGGCAGGGGGGCGCCAGAGCGGGTGCGAAACAGCCCGTCGTCGCCGCGCTGCAGCGGGTCTTCGGCGGTGGGTGTGGCCAGCTTCAGGCGGCCCAGGGTGGTGGGTGGCTGGCCCGCGGTCTTGGCGCTGATGGTGCCGTCCGCGCCCAGGGCCACTTCGGCGCCGGGAGGTACGTCGATGGGGGCGCCGCCATCCGACAGCACCGTGAGGCCGGTGCTGGTCAGCAAGGTGCCCGCCGCAGAGACTTCAAAGCCGCCCGCGCGGGTATAGGCCTCCACGCCATCGAGCCCCTGGACGCCGAACCAGGCGTTGCCCATGGCCATGGCGTCCAGGTTGCGACCCGTGCGCTGTACCGGGCCGGGCGTTTCGCGGTGGCCGGAGGTGGCCTCGAGTGCGAACACGCGCGTGGTCGAGCCTTCGCCCTGGATCGGCACGGCGCGGAACGTGGACATTTCCGCCCGAAAGCCGTTGGTGGACGCATTGGCCAGGTTGTTGGCCAGCACCGCCTGCCGGTGGGCGGCGGCGTTGGCACCCGTCATGGAGGTGTAAATGATGCGGTCCATTGCGGCGCTCCGGGGTCAGTGGCGGTGGCGTGGGTCAGCGCAGGTTCACCAGGGTGGACATCACCTGGTCTTGCGTCTTGATGGTCTGGGCGTTGGCCTGGTAGGCGCGCTGGGCGGTCATCATGTTGACCAGCTCGGCGGTGAGGTCGACGGTGGAGTCCTCGAGCGCGCCCGAGCGCAGGGAACCAAAGTTGCCCTCGGTCGGTGCACCCACCACCGGCTGGCCCGACTCGAAGGTCTCCACCCAGTTGTTGCCACCGATGGCCGCCAGGCCCTGCGTGTTGCGAAAGCTCGACAGGGCGATCTGGCCCTCGGCGCGGGTCACCCCGTTGGAATAGCGGGTCATGATCATGCCGGAGTCTTCGACATTGATGCCCGTCAGCTCGCCCGAGGTGTAGCCGTCCTGCGAGAGTTCCGACACCGCGAACTTGGTGCCGAATTGCGTCACCTTGCTCAGATCCAGCGTCACCGGGAAGGCCGACGGTGCCGGGTTGCTGCCGGCGGCGGTGGGGCTGTTGGGGTTGGCGGGGCTGGGGTCCACCGTCATCGCCAGCTCGAACAGCTGCTTCGCGGCGGCGGGTGCCGTGTTCAAGGGGGTGGTGCTGAACGTGCCTCCCGCTGGCGAGGTGCCGCCGGCGTAGTCCACCAGGTTGTCTTTCAGGCGCGCAGAAGCCACCAGGGTGTTGGCCGGGGCGTCGGAGTAGGTGAAGTCCCAGGCCGCATCCGGGGTGGCGAAGCTCAACGTGGTTTCGCGCACGGCATACACGCCCGTGGCATCCGGGCCGTAGAAGCGGTAGGTGAAATCTGTGGGAAAGTCGTCCTTCTGCGTGAGCGCCGGGTCGCCGTTGGCCACCGAGCTGGCCACGGGGGTGAGGGTGGCGGCGATGGCGCCGTTCTTGTCTGCAATCATGCGGCCCGTGATCGCTGGCACCGTGGGGGGGGATGTGGTCAGGTCGTCCAGCTGGTTGTAGATGTCCCAGGTGTTGGCACCGTTCTTTTCAAAGTAAAAGCTCAGGGGGGTGGCCACGCCCTGGCTGTCGTACACGTTGAGCGAGGTACCGTAGGCCGTGCGTGGCGTGGCCGCCACCGGCGGAGTGGCCGATGGATTTCCCTTGGCGTTGGGCGTGCGGGCATCCAGGTTGAATGCTGTCTGGATCGCCGTGGTCTGCTTGGCCGGAATGGGCGCGGCCGTGGGAAACGACAGCGGCGCTGCCGTGCCCGAGGTGCGCAGCCCCGTGATCGGGTCAATTGGGTAGCCCATGACCTGTGCGCCGCCGTTGGTGACCACCTTGCCGGTGTTGTCCAGCTTGAAGTCGCCCGAGCGGGTGTAGGCGCGCGAGCCGTCTGGCTGCTGCAATGTGAAAAAACCGTTGCCGTTGATGGCCAGATCCAGATTGTTCCCGGTGATGGTGAGATTGCCTTGCGTGAACTGCTGCGCCACATTGGCGGTTTCCACCCCGATACCGGCATTGCTGCCGCCGGCGCTGCCAATGGCCGAAGCCACCATTTCGGCAAACTCGGCGCGCGAGGCCTTGAAGCCGGTGGTGTTTGCGTTGGCGATGTTGTGGCCAATCACGTCCAGGTTCTTGCTGGAGGCGTTCAGGCCCGACAGGCCTTGCTGGAAACTCATGGTGTGCTCCTCAAAATGTAGGATGAACGGTGCGGTGGTTCAGAGAATGGCCTTGACCTGGCTGTAGTTGACCGTGCCGCCGGCCTCCAGATCCAGGGTGAGCAGGCCGCCATCGGCGCCTGCAGAGGTCACTTTGGACTGGACCAGTGGCGTGGCCTGCACGGCCGTGGTGCCGTTGAGGGCGGTGACCTTGAAGCGCAGCCCCTCCTTGCTCCCGGTGTACTGGCTGGCGTCCCACTCGAATTGGTGGCGCCCCTGGTTCTGGGCGCCCAGTTCCACCGATCCGACCGGCTGGCCGCCGGCGCTGAGGATCTCCACCTTGACATTGCCTGCGGCATTGCCCAGGTCGAACATGCCTTTGCCCATGCCATCGGCCATCTGCAGGTTGCTGCCCTCGGTCACCACCGAGCGGCCGATCATGGACGCGCCTTGCAACACCTGCAGCGCACTGAACTGGTCCGCCATGCTCTTCATGGTCTGGTTGAGTTGCTGGATGCCCGTCACGGTGTTGATCTGCGCCATTTGCGATGTCATCTGCGCGTTGTCGAGCGGATTCATCGGGTCCTGGTTGTTCAGCTGGGCAACCAGCAGCTTGAGGAACCGGTCCTGGGATGCATTCGGGTCTGCGGCTGCATTGGCCTTGGTGCTGGTGGCATCGGCGGCAGCGGCCGTGCTGGCGGTATTGGTGGCGCTGGTGATCATGGCGGGTTGTCCGTAAAAATTACTGGCCCATCTGCAGGGTCTTGAGCAGCAGCGACTTGGCCGTGTTCATGACCTCGACGTTGTTCTGGTAGGAGCGCGAGGCGGAAATCATGTTCACCATTTCCTCCACGGCATTGACGTTGGAGTGGTTGACATACCCCTGGGCATCGGCCGAAGGGTGGCTTGGGTCGTGAATGCGTCGTCCTGGCTGGTTGTTTTCGTTGATGGCGCTCACGCGCACGCCGGCAGAACTGTCTGCGCCCATGGGGGCGGTCTGGAAAACCACTTGGCGGGCTTTGTAGGCCTTGCCGTCCGGCCCCGCCACTGCATCCACGTTGGCCAGATTGCTGGCCACGACGTTGAGCCGCTGTGACTGGGCGCTGACGGCGCTGCCCGACACATTGAAGATGGAGAACATGGACATGGTTTTTCCTTTTCCTGCGCGGCCGGGTTCACTGGCCCTGGATGGCGCTGAGCATGGTCTTGGACTGCCCGTTGATGAAGCGCAGCGTGGCCTCGTAGCGCACGGAGTTGTCCACGAAGTTGGCGCGCTCCCGGTCCAGGTCCACGGTGTTGTTGTCCAGACTGGGCTGGGTTTGCACGGTGTAGCCCAGCGTGCTGCGGGAGCCGAGTTCGGTGGTCGCGGTGGGCAGTGCAATATGGTGCGGGTTGTTCGGGCCAGAAGCGCCGGCTCCGCTGCTGGCCATGCGGGCTGCGCCAGCGCCTGTGGAAGCGTCTGTGGCGTCGCGCATGGCCTGGGCAAAGTTGATGTCGCGGGCCACATACCCGGGAGTGTCGGCGTTGGCAATGTTGCTGGCGATGACACGCTGGCGCTCGGCACGCAGCACCAGCGCGTTGCCGTGGAAATTCAGCCGGTCGGTCATCTTGTCAAGCATGTGTGCCTCACACTCTGGGTTGCAGTGGCTCCGGGTCCTGGGGAGGTTTTCCGGCGTGGCTTGATTATGAAAAGCACCGGGTTTTTCTAAAGCGCGAAGAAAGCGGGTATTGGCGCGCAGTTTCCGGCTTCATCCTGTGGCCTTCTGCCTATAGTTGCAGCGGTGAAATGGTCTGCCCGGTGGCGGGCAGTCCATGCGCCCTGGAGATCGCCATGCCGCCCCTTGCCTCCCCCGCACCCCCTATCTCCCCCGCCTCTGTGGCACCGTTACCCCTTTTGATGTCGGCTGGCCAGCCCCTGTGGCGGCGTGCCTTGCTCTGCACCACGCTGGTGCTGGCCGGTCTGGGCGCCGCCCTGGGCAGCGCGCCCTCGCGCGCGCAGGCGGTGGCGGATCCGGCCATGGATCTGGGGGGGCTGACGCAGCGCTGGCTGGACGATGCGCTGGCGCGCAACCAGTCTGGCGGCTTGCCCCTGCGCATGGAGGTCAGCGTGGGCCAGCTCGATAGCCGGCTGCGCCTGGCGCCTTGTGCCCGCGTAGAGCCCTATCTGCCGGCTGGCTCGCGGCTGTGGGGGCGTACGCGTCTGGGGCTTCGCTGTGTGGAAGGTGCCACGGCCTGGAACGTCTTCTTGCCCGTGACCATCAAGGCTTTTGGCCCGGGCTGGGTGCTGAGCAGTAACGTTGCGTCGGGGGCCGTGCTGACGGCGGCAGACGCCAGCGAAGCCGAGGTGGATTGGGCGGCCGAAGCGGCACCCGTGGTGTCCAACCCCGATCAGTGGGTGGGGCAGGTGGCTGCCCGCCAGTTGATGGCGGGGCAGACGGTGCGCCAGTCCATGGTGCGGGCGCCCAGCGTTTTCCGCGCCGGCGCCCAGGTCCGGGTGTTGGCCCAGGGTCCGGGCTACGCGGTGACATCGTCGGGCCAGGCGCTGGCGAACGGGGCGGTAGGTCAGACTGTTCGCGTCCGCATGGATAATGGAAGGGTGGTATCTGGTATTGTTAAAGAAGACGGGACAATCAATGTCTCTCTTTGACGTCCGGATGCCAGAAATGGCTAAAGTCTCGCTCCAATGGGTCGAAAACATTGCTACTGTGCCCCACATCGAACGGGGTGGTGGAGAGAGCGATGAAGATTGGTCAAAAACCGGAACTCCCGGGCGCACTCGCGCAGACAGGGCTGTCCAAACAGGCAAAAGCCCCGGCCGCAGCGGAAGAAGCGGCCAAAGGCGCCAGTTCGGCGTCGGCCGCCGGTGTGCCGGTCACGGTTTCCATGGGCGCTCGAACGCTGGCCCAGACGGCCAGGGCCGCTGGCGACTTTGACGCGGGCCGGGTCAAGGCTGTGAAAGCCGCCATTGACCAGGGCACGTTCACCGTCAATGCCGGGGCCATTGCCGACAAGATGCTGTCCAACGCCCAGGAAATTTTCTCCCGCTCCCGCGGTTGAGTGGTTCCCGTCCATCCCCATCGCTTCCACACGCACACAGACACCATGCCACTGGAAGACGCTCTCAGCGCTGTAGAAACTCAATTGGAAAGCGTCTCCGAGGCGCTGCTGGCCTCAGACCCGCAGGCGCTGGAGTTGGGTAGTACGCAGTTGCGCGACGTGGCCGTGCAACTGTCGCTGATCATGGAGCAGATTTCCCGGCAGGACGCAGTGGTGCCTGCGGGTTTGCAAAAGCGCCTGCAGGCGGTCGGCGCTTTGCTGTCGATGCAGCGGGAAGGCCTGGCCCGTCTCGTGGTCCTTACGGAAAGACAAACCGCAGGCCTGCTGCCGCCCACCGATGCCGCCGGCACCTATGGCAGTGCCGTGGGCGGGCGCAATGCGGCCAGCGTGGCCCGCATTTACCGGTCTGCCAGCTGAGAATTTGCGCCAGGCGCAGGCCGTGCGGCGAAGCGCCGCACCCTCCCATCAGAAATCCCCAGGATCAGTGGCTGCGCATTTTTGCGCGCAGGCGGGCGATCGACTGGCTGTGCAGCTGGCACACCCGTGATTCCGTGACGCCCAGCACCGCCGCGATTTCCTTGAGGTTCATGTCATGCTCGTAGTACATGCCCATGATGTGCTGCTCGCGCTCGGGCAGGCTCTGGATGGCCTGGACCAGTGCAGTGCGCAGCCGGTGGTCGCGCAATAGCTCAACCGGGTCGGCATCGCTGTCGGCAATATGGCGGTCCAGAAAACCGTCCTCGTCGTCATTGCCGTGGGTCATGTCTTCCAGGTACACCAGCTGGGTGCCCCGCACCTTGCCCAGCAGGCTCTGGTAGTCGGCCAGGGGCATGCCCATCGCGGTGGCAATTTCCGATTCCAGGGGACTGCGCCCCAGTGTTTGTTCCAGGCGTCGCACGGCGTGTTCTATGTCTTTCTGGCTTTTGCGGGAGCTGCGGGACATCCAGTCGCCCTCGCGCAGCTCGTCCAGCATGGCGCCGCGGATGCGCTGGCTGGCAAAGGTTTCGAACTGCACTCCCTGGGTGGCCTCGTAGCGCGACAGCGCCTCTGCCAGGCCCATCATTCCCACCTGGATCAGGTCGTCCACCTCCACATTGGGGGGCAGCTTGG